>CANDMI010000055.1 GCA_947385775.1 uncultured Eubacterium sp.
AGGTTTTATGCGACCTGCGAGTACTTTTTAGATAATTCAACTGTCAAACTCCCGGTCCGGGTAGAATTTTCCCAATAGTTTGCCGGATAACGCTCTATTATTTATCCTTTATACGGCAACCCCCCACCCCATGAAAAGTAACCATGAATACACAGAAAACCAAATAAATTTTACCAAACCCCTTGACGTATGGAAAAATTATGATATAATTAATTTCAGTGCTAAAATAGACCTAACAGTTGAGATGCACAATACGCAGCTGGAGGGAGGTTGGGTGAAAGGCTATGTCAAATGTGATCGTAAAAGAAAACGAGACGTTAGATTCGGCTTTGCGCAGATTCAAACGAAACTGTGCGAAAGCTGGGATTCAGCAGGAAATCCGTAAAAGAGAACATTATGAAAAACCAAGTGTTCGTCGCAAAAAGAAATCCGAAGCTGCCAGAAAACGTAAATATAATTAATTTTAGGAAGAAGGAGCTGTTGCGGAGGCAACGGCTTCTTTTTCCTTATCGGTGACAGCAAGGTATTGCCATGAAAGATCGGCGTAAGCTACAATAGCGGAAGTATAGGAAAAAGGATGGGGAACAAAAATGGCATTATTAGATGAGTGGAAGAAAATCGCTTATAATGAGAAAGCAAATAAAGGGGAGTTGCAAAGGCTTTGGCAGAATTACTTTATGCTGGAAAAAGGCATTTATGAGCAGCTTTTGACGAATCCGGACCAGGAGGTGACAGGGACTGTTAAAGAGCTGGCGGAAAAATATAATATCAGCGTTTTGCATATGACAGGATTTTTAGACGGCATCAACGACAGCTTAAAGGAGCCAAATCCGATCGATACGATGGAGGAAGACACCCAGGTCAGCCTTGCGTTTGATAAAGAAAAATTATATAAAAATATGGTGGATTCCAAGGCGGACTGGCTGTATGACCTGCCAATGTGGGATGAGATCTTTGACCCGGAGACAAAACGGGCATTATATAAGGAACAAAAAAGGTCAGGCACAGTGATCGTAGGCAAAAAAATTGGGCGAAATGACCCTTGTCCGTGCGGCAGCGGCAAAAAATATAAATTTTGCTGCATGAATAAAGAAAATTAGGAGGCGTATTATGAAAAAAATCAAAGAATTTTGGGCAACCTTAGAGGATAACACGACAATATCAAAACGGGAATTATTTTTTATCCTTGCAACCTGTTCTTTGGCGGGAATTGTTCTGGGAGGGATCTTTTCTCCAAAAAAGACCGTGACCATAGGCAGCAACAACGGCGATAAGGGATGCGGTTATGACGATAAGAAAGATGAAGAATAAAATCTGGACAAAATAGGATCGTCGCCGTAAAGCAAAGCTTTACGGCGACGCAGATTGGAAGCGGAATAAGGCTTTACAGAAAGCGGGAGATGGAAAATGCAGATTACATTAAAAGATGGCTCTGTAAAAGAATACAGTGAAGTAAAAACTGTTTACGAGATCGCAAAAGATATCAGCAGCGGCCTTGCGCGCGTTGCGTGCGCAGGCGAGATAGACGGTCAGGTTGTGGATTTAAGGACTCAGATCGAAAAAGATTGCACATTGAATATCCTTACGGCAAATGACCCGCAGGGCTTGCAGGTTATCCGTCATACAGCGTCTCATGTGATGGCAGAAGCAGTCAAGCGCCTGTTCCCGGAGGCAAAGGTGGCGATCGGGCCTGCGATCGAGCAGGGATTTTATTATGACTTTGATGCGGCGCCGTTTTCCAGGGAGGATTTAGACCGCATCGAAGCGGAGATGAAAAAGATCATCAAGGAAGGCCATGAGATTACGCGGTTTACCCTTCCAAAAGAAGAAGCCATTCATTTTATGCAGGAAAAAGACGAGCCGTATAAGGTCGAATTGATCCAGGATTTGCCGAAGGATGCCGAGATTTCATTCTATGACCAGGGCGGATTTGTAGATTTATGCGCAGGTCCGCATTTAATGTCGACCAAGGGGATCAAAGCGTTTAAATTAATCTCTTCTTCTATGGCGTATTGGAGGGGAGACGAGCATAAGGCGCAGCTTCAACGCATTTATGCCACCGCATTTAATAAAAAAGAAGACCTGGCGGCTTATTTAGAGCATTTAGAGGACATCAAAAAGCGCGACCACAATAAGCTGGGGCGCGAAATGGAGCTGTTTACAACGGTGGATGTGATCGGGCAGGGGCTTCCGTTATTTACTCCGAAGGGCACAAAGATGATCCTAAAGCTCCAGCGCTGGATTGAGGACTTAGAGGATAACGAGTGGGGATATGTGCGCACCAGAACGCCGCTTATGGCAAAAAGCGACCTGTACAAAATATCCGGGCATTGGGATCATTATAAGGACGGCATGTTCGTCCTTGGAGATGAAGAAAATGACAAGGAAGTGTTCGCGCTGCGCCCGATGACCTGTCCGTTCCAGTATTATGTATACAAAAATTCCCAGAAATCCTATCGCGACCTGCCGTATCGCATGGGTGAGACTTCTACGTTGTACCGCGCGGAGGATTCCGGCGAGATGCATGGTCTTACGCGCGTGCGTCAGTTTACGATTTCCGAGGGGCATCTTGTGATCCGGCCAGACCAGGCGGAGGAGGAATTAAAGGGCTGCCTGCGGCTTGCCAACTATGTGCTGGATACGTTAGGGCTACAGGAGGATGTGACCTACCGGCTGTCAAAGTGGGATGCAAACAACCGGGAGAAATATCTCGGGGACGAGCATTATTGGGAATCCACCCAGGATGCGCTTCGCCAGATCTTGATCGAAGAAAAGCTGCCGTTTGTCGAAGCGGACGGGGAAGCCGCGTTTTACGGGCCAAAAATCGACATCCAGGCGAAAAATGTGTACGGCAAGGAAGATACGATGATCACGATCCAATTGGACTGCGCGATCGCGGAAAACTTCGATATGTATTATATTGACGAAAACGGGGAAAAGATCCGTCCGTATATCATCCATCGTACTTCCCTTGGCTGCTATGAGAGGACTTTGGCGTGGCTGATCGAAAAATACGCGGGAAAATTCCCGACCTGGCTTTGCCCGGAGCAGGCGCGCATCCTGCCAATTTCCGACAAATATACGGATTACGCGAATAAAGTCGCAAAAGAATGTAAGAAAAACGGGATTGATGTAACCGTGGACAGCCGCTCGGAAAAAATCGGGTTTAAGATCCGCGCGGCAAGGCTGGATAAGCTGCCGTATATGCTGGTCGTAGGACAGCAGGAGGAAGCGGATGGGACGGTATCCGTGCGTAGCCGCTTTGCGGGCGAGGAAGGCGTAAAGCCGCTCGGAGAGTTTATCGACCAGATCTGTAAGGAGATCCGCACAAAGGAGATCCGCAAAGAGGCTGTTTCGGAAGACGAAAAAAAGAAACAGGCATAAAAAAGAAAATTTAGAATCAAACGCGCATTCAGGAAAACAGGAAAAACATACCAGCTTTGGCGGATATACCCAAAACTGGTATGTTTTTTCTTACATAACTTTCTTGATACTGCAAATACTAGTGTCATCACAAATTCACATTATAATAGGTAGAAACAGGAGGGAAATTATGTCCAGTTTAGAGTGCAGCGTTGTAAAATGCAAATATAACGAAGACCATGGATGCGTCAGGGAATCCATTCGCGTAGGCGGGGAGGGAGCGGATTGCTCCAGCCAGACATGCTGTGACAGCTTTGAGGAACGGCGCGCCGATTCCTATACAAACAGCTTTAGGGAGCCGTCCATGTGCGTGGATATTAAATGCGAGGCGAAAAAATGCGTGCATAACAATAACTGCTCCTGCATGGCCGACCGCATCTACGTAGAAGGCTCCAATGCCTGCAAATGCGGCCAGACCGAATGCGGCACATTTTACGACAGGAACTAAAAACCAAAAAAACTAACGGAAAATCAATTTAAACGCCAGTTTAATAAGCGGGAGCGTTCTCATTAACAGGGAGCTTTCAAAGCGAGGGTCTTGGATTTCAAAAATCCCATTCAGATTTGATATTTGAAATGCGTGCAATTGCGACTGCTTTGATATTGCATTTGTAGTATTTTGCATTACAGTTTTGGATAAAAGTAAGAAAATGTCGAATGCTGTCGATGTGAAATATTTGACTTTTTTTGTAGAATGATAGTACAATAAGGTCATCAAAAAAATAAACAGATGGTGAAAAAATGGATGGAGAAAGTACTTTACAGATGCAAATTGAACAATTAAGAGAACAATTGAACGAAGCAGCTGTTCGAGACTTGGGTTCCGAAGAGTGCTTCCGCCTGAGCCTAAAAGTGGACGCTTTGTTGGAGCGATATTACAATGCCGGGGGTGCATTTCCAATTTAGCGGACAAAAAAATCAGGGCTTATTTCCCGCTGTTTTAGCTGGAAAAAACTGTATTGCAAGGAGAACATCGAAAAGATGTTCTCCTTTTTTGCTGAAAAAATACTTGTCAAATGAATAAAAGGAGCGTATATTAGTCATAAGACGTGGAGGAAAGTGGTTGAGAATGGTGGATAATGTGGATAAAGTGGTGGATAAGTGGGTAAATGTGATAAAATCGCCATTTTAGCCTGTGGATAACTTTTTTCACTTACGTTTCAACTGTAGAGGGTATGTGCGATGTTCATGGGTGAATACAATCATACAATCGATGCGAAAGGCAGGCTGATCGTTCCTTCCAAATTCCGTGAAAAGCTGGGAGAGGAGTTTGTAGTGACAAAGGGGCTGGATGACTGTTTATTTGTATACCCACTGGAGGAATGGGCGCATATCGAAGAAGCTTTCCGTAAGGTACCTTTAACCAATAAAAAAGCAAGGGATTTTGTGCGTTTTTTCTTTGCGGGCGCAGCAAGCTGCGAGGTGGACAAGCAGGGCCGCATTTTAATACCGGCGACTCTTAGGGCTTACGCCGGGCTTGACAAAGAAGTTGTGTCCGCGGGCGTTTTAAACCGCGTGGAAATCTGGGACAAGGAAAAATGGGAAAAAAGCAACGACATTGGAGACATGGATGAAATTGCCGATTACATGGCGGAACTTGGAGTAAGTATTTAGAATGCAGGAATTTGGACATACCCCTGTGCTGCTTGGGGAAACGATTGAAAATCTAAATATCAGGCCAAACGGCATATACGTGGACGGCACCTTAGGCGGAGGCGGACATGCTTACGAAACGCTTTGCCGGTTATCGGACAAGGGGCGCTTAGTCGGGTTTGACCAGGACGCGGACGCGATTGGAGCCGCAAAAGCGCGGCTGGAAAAATTTAAAGACCGCGTCATTATCATACACAGCAATTTTGCCAATATGCGGGAAAAGCTTTTGGAACTTGGCATAGAAAAGGTGGATGGGATACTTTTAGACCTTGGAGTGTCGTCTTACCAGCTGGATGCGCCTTTACGCGGATTTTCCTACCGCGTGGAAAACGCGCCGTTGGACATGCGCATGGACGTGGGGCAGAAACTTACGGCAAAAGACATTGTGAACGGATACAGCGAAAAGGAGCTTTACCGCGTGATCCGTGATTATGGGGAAGATAAGTTTGCGAAAAACATTGCAAAGCATATTGTGATGGCAAGAAAGGATAAGGTGATTCATACAACAGGGGAGCTGTGCGAGATCATAAGCGGGGCGATTCCCATGAAGATGAAAAAAAAAGGCGGACATCCGGCAAAACGCACATTCCAGGCGATACGGATTGAATTAAACCACGAATTGGAGGTTTTAGAGGGGCATTTGGATGAAATGGTCGGTTTATTAAATGACGGCGGCAGGCTTTGCGTGATCACGTTTCATTCTTTAGAAGACCGCATTGTAAAAGCCGCGTTTCGAAGAAACGAGCGACCATGCACATGCCCGCCGGATTTTCCAGTGTGCGTATGTGGGAAAATTTCCAAAGGAAGAGCCCTTGGCAGGCCAATTTTGCCTTCTGAGGAGGAAATAAAAACTAACAAACGTTCAAAGAGCGCTAAACTTAGGGTGTTTGAACGAAAGGAGCAGTAAATGAGCAGACAAACAGACAAAAGACCAAAAAATCTTACATTCGAATACGGCAATACGGTCAGACAGTTTGAAGCTTTACCAGACGAACCGGATTATCAAAAAGAACGGGGGAAAAGAAAAGAAGAACGTAAGATCTCGGAGCAAAAGCGAAGGCGCAGGCGCGCAGCCAGGAGGAACCGGGAGAGGGCGCTAAGGATGAGCGCCGGATATGTAGCTTTTTTGTCAGTTTGTGCAGGCATTGTTGGGATCATTTGTGCGGCTTACGTCAATCTGCAATCCGACCTGATCATCCGCCAAAAGCGGATGGAAGCGTTAGAGAGCTCGATATCAGACTTAAAGCTTGAAAATGACGCAGCGTATAAGCGAATTACTACTTCCGTAGATGTGAAGGCATTGAAAAAGAAGGCAAAAAAGCTGGGTATGAAATATCCTTCGAGGGATCAGGTTATTTATTATACGATCGATAAATCCGATTATATGACGCAGTATTCGCAATAACGGGATAGGGCTATGGCAGGAAAAAATAAAAATCTGGCGGATCGCGACCGGAAACGGCACGGCCCGGGCAGGGAGGCGCCAAACAGGAAAAACCAGACGAGAAAAAACCAGGCCAGGAAAAACCAGAAAAACCAGATAAGAAAAGATCAGGAAAGAAAAAACCAGACAAGAAAAAACCAGACAAGAAAAAATCAGACAAGAAAAAACCAGGCCAGGAAAAATCCGGAAAGCAGAGAACGGGAAAGCCGGGGCAGAAGGCAGGGCGCCCAAAATCCAAAAAAACGGCGCGCCCCGGCAAAGCAGGCGAACAACCGGGGAGGCGCGCCAAAGGAAAGGGCGCGGGGAAGAAAAACCCGGGATAATGCGGCTTCGGGAAAAAGAGTCGAAAAAAGGCGAAAAAACCTTTCGGTCTATGCGGCGAAAAATAAGAATCAAAACAAAAGCAGGAAGAAAAAAAAGCCGCAATGGAAGCGGATCAACCGAAAGACAAGCGTAAAGACGCTGATCGTATTTTTCGCGGTCGTGTTTGTCCTAGGCGGCCTGATGCTGCGGCTTATGTACATAGAGTATACACAGGGCGACAAATATCAAAAAATCGTGCTTGCAAACAGGTATTACGACAGCGTGACCATTCCGTACAGGCGGGGGGACATTATCGATTCCAAAGGGATCGTGCTTGCCACAAGCGTGGATGTGTATAACGTGGTCTTAGATTGCAGCGTGCTGACCTCGGAAAAGGAGTTTTTAGAGCCTACGATGCGCGCGTTGATGGAAAGCTTTCCGGAGGGGATATCGGAAACCGAAGTGCGAGAGTACATCAAAGACAACCCGGACAACAAATACCGGGTGCTGTTAAAACAGATTCCCTACGAGCAGGTGCAGGCTTTTACAAGCAGGCAAAACGATGCGGATTCCAAAACCGCAAAGTATATCAAAGGAATCTGGTTTGAAAAAGAATATATCCGCAATTATCCGTTTAAATCCCTGGCAAGCTCCGTCGTCGGATTTACAGTCGCCGGAAATGAGGGGATGACGGGCTTAGAAAATTACTACAACAAAACCTTGAATGGCTCCAATGGCAGGGAATATGGGTACTTAAACTCGGACAACGCCGTAGAGCGCACGATAAAGGAGGCGACAAACGGCAATAACATTGTCATGACGATCGATTCCAATATCCAGTCCGTTGTGGAGGCAAAGATCTTAGAATTTGCGAAAGCCTATGCGAACGAGGCGCATCCTGGGCCGGGGGCGGAAAATATCGGCGTGATCATCGAAGATCCAAATACCGGGCGCATTTTAGCGATGGCGGATTATCCAAGCTATGACCTGACAAACCCGCGTTCGCTGAAAAAATATTATTCAAGCGAAGAGATCAAAAAAATGAGCGACGAAGAGCAGCTGGACGCTTTGAACATGCTATGGCGCAATTACTGCATCAGCGACGCGATCGAGCCTGGCTCTACGCAAAAGCCCCTTACGATCGCGGCGGGCCTAGACAGCGGCGTTTTAAAGGGAAATGAGACTTTTGAGTGCGACGGGTTTGAAAAATTTTCAGACGACACCACGATCCGCTGCGTCGTGCGAAGCGGCCATGGAACCGAAACTTTGCAAAAAGCGCTGATGGATTCCTGCAACGACACGTTAATGCAGGTCGTAAGGCGGATGGGCAAGGAAATCTTTTGCCAGTACCAGAGCATTTATGGAATGGGGCTTCGCACCAATATCGACCTGCCGGGAGAGGCGCGCACCGATTCCCTTGTCCGTAAGGCGGAAGAGACTTCTGTGATAGACCTAGCGACGGAATCCTTCGGGCAGAACTTTAACTGCACGATGATACAGATGGTCAGCGCCTTTAGCTCTTTAATAAACGGCGGGAATTATTACCAGCCTTACGTCGTTTCGAAAATTACGGATGAAAGCGGCAATACGTTAGAAGAGGTAAAGCCAAAGCTGTTAAAGCAGACGGTTTCGAAAGAAACAAGCGAAAAGCTCAAAGAATATTTGTACGCGGTCGTGTCCGAGGGCACAGGCGGGACGGCGAAGGTGCCGGGCTATTCCATGGGCGGCAAGACGGGAACGGGTGAAAAGATGCCCCGTGAAAATAAAGACTATCTGGTTTCCTTTATCGGCTATCTGCCGCAGGAAAATCCGCAGATGGTCATTTATACGGTCATCGACACGCCAAACCAAAGCCGCGAGGGGGAAAAGCAGGCGCACAGCGTATTCGCCCAAAATCTGGCGCGGGAGATATTAGAAGAAATTCTTCCTTATATGAATATTTATAAGGATGAAAAGGTAAAAAAAGACGCGTGGAAGAAGAGCGAAACGAATATGTATACGAATGTGGAAGACTATGAAGCGAAAGCAAAGCTTGGAGAAAGCATAAAATACGATTGACAAATATACATAACCTCATAATTGCAGAATAAGCTATAGTAACTGCTGTTATGAGGTTTTTGTTACATGAACGGTACAAAGACGAACAACCGCAAAAAAATCGTCATCGTTTTTTTCTCGATCATGGCGGTGATGCTTGGATTAGCAGGCAGGCTTGTGTATCTGATGGTGTTTTGTTCCGAGCATTACAGCGGCATGGCGAGGGAATTGCATGAAAGGGAGCGTGACATTAAGGCGGCGCGTGGAAAGATTTTAGACCGCAATGGAAAAGAGCTTGCCTCAAATCGCAGCGTTTGCACAATCTCGGTCATACACAGCCAGATAAAGGACGGCGAAAAGGTGATCGAAGCGCTTTCCAAAGAGCTGGATATGCCGCCGGAGGATGTCCGTAAGCGTGTGGAAAAGGTAAGCGCGATCGAGAGGGTAAAATCCAATGTTCCAAAAGAAACAGGCGATAAAATCCGCGACTATAAGCTGGAGGGCGTAAAGGTCGATGAGGATTACAAGCGCTATTACCTTTACGACAGCCTTGCGTCAAAAGTCCTTGGATTTACTGGAAGCGACAACCAGGGCATAATTGGGCTGGAGGTCATATACGACGAAAAGCTAAAGGGCACGAATGGGAAAATCCTTACGCTTGCGGACGCAAAAGGGGTGGAGCTAAAAGACGCGGGGGAGACAAGGAGAAATCCGGTCGACGGCAACAATCTGCGCATCAGTTTAGATTACAATATCCAGATGTACGCGCAGCAGGCGGCGGAAAAAGCGATGCAAAAAAAAGAAGCCGACAGCGTAAGCGTCCTTATCATGAAGCCCTCCAATGGCGAGATCTTAGCGATGGTCAACCTGCCGGAATTTAATTTAAACGAGCCATATACGCTGCCGGAGGGCGTTTCGGCAAAAAGTCCCGAAAAAAAGCAGGAGCTATTGAACCAGATGTGGCGAAACGGCTGCATCAACGACACCTATGAGCCAGGCTCCACCTTTAAAGTCATTACCGCGTCCGCCGCGTTGGAAGCCGGAGTCGTGCATTTGTCAGACAATTTTTACTGTCCGGGCTATAAGCTTGTGGAGGACAGAAGGATCCGCTGCGCGAGGACTTCCGGGCATGGCGCGCAGACCTTTGCCCAGGGATTGCAAAATTCCTGCAATCCTGTTTTCATTGAGCTTGGGATGCGGCTTGGGGCGGACCAGTTTTACGATTATTTCAAGCAATTTGGACTGCTTGCAAAAACAGGGATCGACCTTCCGGGGGAAGCGCGCACGATCATGCATGAGAAAAAAAATATCGGGCAGGTGGAGCTTGCCACCGTATCTTTTGGGCAGTCTTTCCAGGTCACTCCGATACAGCTTGCGTCCACGATCAGTTCTTTGATCAATGGCGGCAAACGCGTCACGCCCCATTTTGGAATGCAGGTGGAAGACCAGGAGCAAAACGTCATCGAAAAATTTGATTTTAAGCCAAAAAACAGGATCGTAAGCAAGCAGACCTCGGACACGATGCGGGAGCTGTTAGAACAGGTTGTTTCCGTTGGGGGCGGCAACAAGGCGTATATCGAGGGCTACCGCATTGGCGGAAAGACCGCGACCTCCCAGACGCTGCCAAGGAGCGCGCACCGCTATATTTCTTCGTTTATGTGCTTTGCGCCGGTGGAGGACCCAAAGGTATTATGCCTTGTGATCATCAACAACCCGACGGGGGTTTACTATGGCGGCACGATCGCCGCGCCCGTGGCAAAGGAGCTTTTTTTGAATATCCTCCCATATCTTGGGATTGAAAAAACAGCGGCAATTAAGGATTTAAATAAGGAACAAGAAAAAGAATAAGATTCGATGCTTGCAACCTGTACAAAAATTCGATATACTTATATCTATATGCGTACAACCTGATACGGGAAGGAAAGAAGGATAAAGACAATGACACAGCATATGATTGAATACCGATATTTGTTTGCAGTAATTCTGGCGTTTGCGGTCACAGCGCTGCTTGGCCCTTTGATGATTCCGGTATTGCGCAGGCTGAAGGTGGGAAATACGGAACGTGAGGAATTAAAGTCCCATCAGAAAAAGACAGGGACGCCGACCATGGGGGGATTGATGATCTTATTTGCGATCATACTTACATCGTTGTTTTTCATTTCCTCAAATCCAAAGATCGTGCCGATCTTGTTTGTGACGGCGGGGTTTGGGGTCATCGGTTTTTTCGACGATTACTTAAAGGTCGTGCTAAAGCGTTCGGATGGGCTGCTTGCCTGGCAGAAAATGATCTTGGAATTTGTAGTCACGGCGGTCTTTGCCGTGTATCTGGTTAAATTTTCAGATATCCCGCTTACGATGCTGATCCCGTTTTCCGGGGGGAAATATGCGGATTTTGGGATGCTTGCGGTTCCGATCTTGTTTCTTGCGGTTATAGGCACGGTAAACGGGGTGAATTTCACCGACGGGTTGGACGGCCTTGCGTCCAGCGTCACCGTGCTTGTGGCAACGTTTTTTTCGGTTGTGGCGGTTGGCTCAAACAGCGGCATTGAGCCGGTGACCTGCGCGGTGGTGGGCGCGCTGCTCGGATTTTTATTGTTCAACGTGTATCCGGCAAGCGTTTTTATGGGCGACACTGGTTCCTTGGCGCTGGGAGGTTTTGTAGCGTCCACGGCGTATATGATGCAGATGCCGATCTTTATTTTGATCGTCGGGCTGATCTACTGGATCGAGATCTTTTCCGTCATGCTCCAGGTTGGCTATTTTAAGCTCACCCATGGAAAACGGATTTTCCGTATGGCGCCGATCCACCATCATTTTGAGCTTGGAGGCTGGTCGGAGACGAAGGTCGTGGCGGTGTTTTCCGTCGTAACGACGATCCTTTGCCTGGTGGCTTATCTTGGACTGTAACGGTTTTGGAAATGAAATCAGGATTTTTAATTTAATTTTAATTTTTTATCAGGAAGGTTGTGTATAGGTTTGGAAAAAAAACGCGGGAAGATACTGGTTGCGGGAGCTGGAAGAAGCGGGCTTGCCTCGGCGGAGCTTTTATTAGATCACGCAAAGGAGGTCGTTTTATATGACGGCAATGCGGATTTAAACGAAGCGGATATCCGCGCGAAGTCCAAAAAGCTAAGCCGGGTTCCTATGATCTTTGGGGAACTGGACGAAAATAAAATGGAGCAGTTTGAAATAGCGGTGTTAAGCCCTGGCATTCCAACGGACAGTGGGGTCGTGGAGGCGTTAAAGCGTCACGGCGTAAAAATATGGGGGGAAGTGGAGCTTGCCTTTCGCTATGCAAAAGGACACGTTATCGCCGTTACCGGGACAAACGGTAAGACGACGACGACCGCGCTGCTTGGAGAGATCTTAAAAAGGCATTTTTCCGATGTGCAGGTTGCCGGAAATATCGGGATCGCCTATACCTCCGTCGCCGCAAAGACGAAGGAGGAAACCAAGATCGCGCTTGAAGTCAGCAGCTTTCAATTAGAAACGATCATAGACTTTTGTCCGGATGTGTCCGTTATTTTAAACATTACGCCAGACCATTTAAACAGGCATCATACGATGGAAAATTATATCGAAGCGAAAAAATCTGTCACGAAAAACCAAAAGCCGGGGCAGACTTGCGTGTTAAACTACGAAGATCCGATATTAAGGCGGTTTGGAGAGAGCTTAAAGCTGGATGTGATTTATTTTAGCAGTAAAACAAAGCTAAAGCGCGGGCTGTATTTAGACGCAGATGCGATTTATTTCGCGGATACGGGTTTTAAGGATGGGGCGAAAAAGGTCGTGGATGTAAAGGACATGAAGCTTTTGGGCGTTCATAACTACGAAAACGCGATGGCTGCCGCTGCCGCTGCGTATGCGGTTGGCGTGCCGCTTCAAAAGATTGCGGAAGCCTTAAAAGCGTTTCAGGCGGTGGAGCACCGGATCGAATATGTCGCCGAGGTTTCAGGCGTAGCGTATTATAACGATTCCAAGGCAACAAACCCGGACGCCGCGATCAAAGGGATCTTGGCGATGGAGCGTCCGACTTATTTAATTGGGGGAGGCTACGATAAGCAGTCCGAATACGGCGAGTGGATCGACGCGATAAAGGCGTTTCCATATGGGGTGAAAAAGCTTGTGTTAATCGGGGAAACAAAGGAAAAGATCGCCCAGTCCGCAAAAGAGCGGGGGTTTGGTGCGGTCGCACTTTGCGATACATTAAAAGAAGCGGTGGAATACTGCCATCGATGCGCGTTGCCAAAGGAAGCGGTCCTGCTTTCGCCTGCGTGCGCCAGCTGGGATAGTTTTCCAAATTACGAAAAGCGGGGTGAAACTTTTAAGGAAATCGTGCGCGGTTTTCAAGAAAAAGAAATGAAAATGAAATAGATAAAATCAGATAAAATCTAATCCTAAAATATTTTAATAAAATATATAAACGGCATAAGATTTTTGCTCAATATCATTTATTTCCAGCCTGCCGTTTATCGGGTTTATTGAGCAACTTTTAATCACCGAATATATATATAAACGGCATAAGATTTTTGCTCAATATCATTTATTTCCAGCCTGCCGTTTATCGGGTTTATTGAGCAACTTTTAATCACCGAATATATATATAAAAAATGAAATGAAAATTTCATAATATATTGAAAAAGAAAAGCGAAAAATTCAGGAGTTTATGAGTTGGGCAGACAAAACAGATCAGGACAAAAGAAAATCAAATATTGTGATTACAGCCTGTTGTTCCTGGTGATATTTTTGGTGTGCTTTGGGCTGGTCATGCTGTACAGCGTAAGCGCTTACAATGCTCAGGATAAATACGGCGACCCGTTCCATTATTTAAAACGCCAGCTGTTTGCGACGGTATTAGGGTTTGCCGTGATGTTTGTCATATCTAAAATTGACTACCATATTTGGATTCATTTTGGCGTGATCGCCTACCTATTGGCAATGGGGCTTTGCGGCCTGGTGTTTTTGGTCGGCAGCTCCAGCCACGGCTCTACAAGATGGCTTCAGCTAGGCCCATTGAGCTTTCAGCCCTCGGAGCTTGCAAAGCTTGCGGTGATCTTGTTTTTGGCGGGCATTGTGTGCCGCATTCCCAAAAAGCTTGCGAAATTTTCAAACCTGATCCGGATCATGGTTTTGATCGTGCCTATTTTTGTAGTGGTCGCGATTGAAAACTTAAGCACGGCGGTCATTATTATGGGGATCGCGATCGTAGTGGCGTTTGTGGCAAGTCCGAAGATCATGCAGTTTGTGATCATGGGCGTGACCGGGCTGTTTGGCGGCGGCGCGCTGTTTATCGTGGCGGCGAATTACCGCAGGGAGCGTATTGACGCTTGGCTGCATCCGGAAAAATATATGACGGATAAGGCGTTTCAGACAATGCAGGCGCTTTATGCCATCGGCTCTGGCGGGCTGTTTGGAAAGGGGCTTGGGCAGAGTATGCAAAAGTTGGGCTTCGTCCCGGAGGCGCAAAACGATATGATCTTTTCTATTATATGCGAAGAATTAGGGCTGTTTGGAGCGTTTTGCGTGATCTTGCTGTTTTTGCTGATGATCTGGCGGTTTATGATCATTGCCAACAACGCGGCGGACTTATACGGGACGCTGATCGTATCCGGGATCATGGCGCATATCGCGATCCAGGTGATCTTAAATATCGGCGTTGTGACAAACACGATCCCAAATACGGGCATCACCCTGCCGTTTATCAGCTATGGCGGCACGTCCACATGCTTTTTGCTTGCGGAAATGGGGCTGGCGCTTAGCGTGTCTAGAGGGATACGCTTAGAAGGAAATAGCCATGATTAAAGAAAAACGAAAACAAAGGAAAAAAAGAAAAACAAAACTTGTCATTTTGCTCTTACTTGTATGCGTAGTCGCCATAGGCGCCTACGTAGCGGTGGAAGGGTTTACGATAAAGCAGGTGGAGGTGGACGGGAACGCGCTTTATACGGATAAGCAGATCAGGGACAGCGTTTTAAACGACGAATATTCCTGGAATGCATTGTACGTCACGTTAAAGTACCGCCTCTTCCCTGTAAAGGAAATGCCTTTTGTGGATGAAATGGAGATCGAGCTTCTTTCTATGCATAAGATACGCATTAATGTATACGAAAAAGCGATCATCGGATATCTGGAGGCAAACAACCAAAACGTTTACTTTGATAAAGAAGGCTTTGTGGTGGAAATATCCAAGCGGCTGATCGAGGATGTGCCAAGAGTAGAGGGTTTACAATGTCAAAAGGTTGTTGTTTACGAGAAATTAAATCTGGATGACAATTCCGCGCTGCCGCTGTTGCTTACCTTTTCCCAGCAGCTACAGAAGTATAGCCTGTCTCCGGATACGATCGAGTTTCGAAACGGGCATAAGTTATCCGCTGATTTTCAGGGGGTGACAATCCAGCTTGGAGATTCTGAGTACCTTGTGGAGAAGGTCATGCGGCTGGACGCGATCATGCCAAGCTTATCCGGCAGGTTTGGGACGCTTCATTTAGAAAACTGGACGCCGCTTACAAAGGACGTGGTGTTTACGCCGGATAAAAGCATGGAAAAGGAAACGGGTAAAAAAAAGGAGAAAAAGCAAGAGAAAAAACAGCAATAAATTTTTTCAAAAATAAGTTGATTTCATAGACAAAAAACTATATTATAGAAAGTAAGAGTATATTTTGTGCGTGGGAGATGTGCGGCGCAAGATAATGAAATTTAAGGAGGTAATACCTTTGCTTGAGATTACAACAACGGAAGCGGATTCCAGTGCGAAAATAATTGTTATCGGTGTAGGCGGTGCAGGTAACAATGCTGTAAATAGAATGATCGATGAAAATATTGGCGGCGTAGAGTTCGTCGGTGTAAATACAGATAAACAGGCGTTAATGCTTTGTAAAGCTCCAACGTTAATCCAAATTGGCGAGAAGTTAACAAAGGGGCTTGGAGCCGGGGCGGACCCGGAAGTGGGCATGAAAGCGGCGGAAGAAAGCGCGGACGAGCTGTCCGCGGCGGTAGAGGGCGCGGATATGATCTTCGTCACCTGCGGCATGGGCGGCGGCACGGGAACAGGCGCTGCGCCGGTAGTGGCAAAAATCGCCAAGGAAAAGGGCATTTTGACCGTTGGCGTTGTAACAAAGCCGTTTACGTTTGAAGCCAAAGCGCGCATGGTCAACGCGACCTCTGGCATCGAGCGTTTAAAAGAGGGCGTGGATACGCTGATCGTCATTCCAAACGACAAGCTGCTTGAAATCGTAGACCGCAGGACGACGATGCCGGACGCTTTGAAAAAAGCGGACGAGGTGTTGCAGCAGGGCGTACAGGGCATTACGGACCTGATCAATCTGCCGGCTTTGATCAACCTGGACTTTGCCGACGTGCAGACCGTAATGAAGGACAAGGGCTTGGCGCATATCGGCATAGGCAATGCGAAAGGTGATGAGAAAGCGATCGAGGCGGTCAAGCTTGCGGTTTCTTCCCCGCTTTTGGATACGGACATCTGCGGCGCGACCCATGTCATTATCAATATTTCAGGCGCGATCTCTTTGCTGGATGCAAACGACGCGGTAGGCTTTGTGCGGGATTTGGTCGGGGAAAACGCCAATATTATTTTTGGCGCCAAGTATGACGAGTCCAGGGCGGATGAAGCGACGATTACGGTCATCGCCACAGGCATTGAGGATAATGCCAGCCACCAAAAGCCGTCGCTTACGAATATGTCGGGCTTAAAATACGGCAATGCCGGTATGGGCATGAACCGGACAGGCAATGTCGCCGGATTTGGCGCGCGTCCGATGGGGGCTTCTGGATTTTCTTCCGTAGGCGGACAGGTAGGCTATGGCGGCGCAGGCTCTGTGGGACAGGGAGCCGGAGAGTCCACGGGACAGCCGGTGTTTGGGATCAACAAGCCAAAGAAACCGGAAAGCAATGTCGCGGTAAAGGACATCAAGATTCCGGGATTTTTGCAGAACTCGAAAAAGTAGCGATGACAGCGTGTTATTCAGTACATATACATAAATACAGGAAAGGACAGCCACAGGATCACTCGATTGCCAGCGTCAATGGGAATGGAGTGGTTTTGCGGCTGTTTTTTTTGCGCTGTCTGGCCGCAAAATCTGAAAACTCATCCGTTTGGCGAAACTTTGACAAATTTTATGCATACATATGAAATAAAATAAGAATCGAACGATCAAACAAAACTGGCGGGGAGGTGGGGCGTAATATATGAGACTTATATATATGAGGTTTACATAGATGTATTTGCCGTCAACAATTTTTTTGCAGACCTGGCGGCGTTTGTCATTGTGCGCATTTTTTTGCAAAGAAAGGCGCGCGCGCTCCGGCTCTTAGCCGGGGCGTTGATCAGCACGGCTTTTAACTGCCTTACGTTCCTGCTTTGCCAGAATATGGCGGTATATTTATTCCTTGTGTATTTCCTTTGGAACCCAGCCGTAATATATTTTATTTTCCGGGAAAAAAGTAAGAGCGTATTTTTTATCGATCTTACGGCCTGCTATCTGGCGTTTTTGCTGTCTGGAGGGATGATGGAATGGCTGTACGCAGGGGGCGGGGGGATGCTTTCTTACGGAATGGCGGCCGCCGCGGTCTTGCTTGCGCTGATGGCTCTGATCGTATGGAGCAGGCATCGCATGGGCGCGCGCAGCTGCTATCTGCGCGTAAAAATCTGTGACCATGGAAAGGAGCTTTGGGTTCATGCTTTGATAGACAGCGGCAATTTATTGCATGACCCATACACGGGAAAGCCGGTTAGCATGATCGACCGTGAATTTTATGAGTCTGGCTTTGGCTGCGCGCAAAATCCCAGGCTTATCCCGTATGAGTCCTTAGGCTGTAAGCATGGCATGTTGGAGTCCGTTTTGATAGAAGGGCTTAGCTTTTCTTATGAAGGATGCGCCTGGAACGTCAAAGAGCCGGCGCTTGGCCTGGCGGAGCATCGGATATTTGAAAAAAAGCCTTACCAGATGATCATTAATCCGAGGGAGCTTTTGAAACAATAATTTAGGAGGTTTATCATGATACAGACCAGTCAGATCCT
Source organism: uncultured Eubacterium sp. (assembly GCA_947385775.1). GTDB lineage: Bacteria > Bacillota > Clostridia > Lachnospirales > Lachnospiraceae > Eubacterium_J. The sequence goes on from CANDMI010000055.1 coordinate 17,895, forward strand.
ACAAAAGATGAAAAGGGCGGTTTATTATATCTTCCAGATACAGCAAAAGGAGCAGGAAATATGGTACATTGGAGGCTCGGACGTGCTGCCGTCGCCGCTTGAGCCGGATGAGGAAGACGCGTGCATCCGTCTTTTGGCGGAAAGCGGCCCGAAAACCGAGGAGGCAAAAAGCAAGCTGATCGAGCACAACCTGCGCCTTGTGGTATACATAGCGAAAAAATTTGACAATACTGGGGTCGGGGTTGAGGATCTGATCTCGATTGGCACGATCGGCCTGATCAAAGCCATCAACACGTTTAACCCAGAAAAGAAGATAAAGCTTGCGACCTATGCGTCCCGCTGCATTGAAAATGAAATCCTGATGCACCTTCGAAGGACGAGTAAGACGAAGCTGGAGGTTTCCATCGACGAGCCGTTAAACGTGGACTGGGACGGCAATGAGCTGCTGCTGTCGGACATTCTTGGGACAGAGGACGACATTATTTCCAAGGACATGGAGTCAGAGGTGGAAAAAAACCTGTTGCGCAACGCCGTAGACCGCCTTTCCGGACGGGAGCGCATGATCGTGGAACTGCGGTTTGGCTACAATACGAAAGAAGGAGGCGAGATGACCCAAAAAGAGGTGGCGGATCTGCTTGGCATTTCGCAGTCTTATATTTCCAGGCTGGAAAAAAAGATCATGAAGCGGCTTCGCAGGGAGATCGTCCGGTTTGAATGATGAAGATGGAATAAGGCTTTACACCTATTGCATAATCCACTATAATTATTGTAACAATGGAAGATGTTTTATCAAAAAGGCGGTGAAAGGATGGTAGATACAATGAACAATCAAGAATTGTGTATTTTACTGGATTCAATATTAGCGTTACTTGAAACTGACAATACAGATAAGGCAAAAGAAGTTATCAAGAACGGCATCAAGCGTATTGATAAAGGGATGACATCAAGCAGTACGAACGATGGCGGAAAGGAAAGTGAATCATAAAAACGAAATAGCGCAAAGGTGTAAGGTCTTGTGAAATGATCAAGGCTTTGCGCCTTTTAATTTGCGAAAAACAAAAAGCTTTGCCCTATTGAACAGGATGCATTCTAATGTTATTATGAAAGCAGAAAAAGCAGGAACGAAGCAATGAAGCGCATTAGAAAGGAGGCCAACCCTATGTTAATAGAATTTCTAGGCGCAGCCCATGAAGTCACAGGGAGCTGCCATTTTATTCAATTTGCGGGAAAAAATGTATTGGTGGACTGCGGGATGGAGCAGGGGCCGGATCTGTATGTGAACCAGGAAATACCGGTCAACGCGGCGGCGGTGGACTATGTGCTGGTGACCCATGCGCATATCGACCACTCGGGGCTTTTGCCCTTATTATACAGCAGAGGGTTCCGGGGGGAGGTTTACGCCACAAAAGCCACCTGCGAGCTGTGCAACATCATGCTAAAGGACAGCGCCCATATTCAGATGTTTGAAGCGGAGTGGCGCAACCGGAAAGGGAAGCGGGCAGGGCATCCGGCGGTGGAGCCGCTTTATGATATGGACGACGCGATCGGGGTTTTAGGGCATTTTGTGCCGTGCGCGTACCATGAGCTTGTGGAGATCTGCCCGGAATTAAAGATACGGTTTGTGGACGCGGGGCACCTGCTTGGATCTTCTTCCATTGAAGTGTGGATCACGGAGGGGGATATTGCCAAAAAGCTGGTATTTTCCGGCGATATCGGAAATGGCGCAAGGCCTTTGATCAAAGACCCAGAATATATTAAGGAAGCGGATTACGTCATTATGGAATCCACCTACGGGGATAGGGCGCATCATGCGCCGCCGGATTATGCGGTGACGCTTGCGGATGTGATACGGGAGACGTTTATACGGGGAGGAAATGTGGTGATCCCGGCGTTTTCCGTAGGGCGCACCCAGGAATTGCTGTTTTTCCTGCGCAGGATAAAAAGCGAGCGCCTGCTGCCGGAATTTTCAGGGTTTGACGTTTATGTGGACAGTCCGCTTTCCGTGGAAGCTACGAATGTATTCCATAAAAACAACATGGACTGCTTTAATGAAGAAGCGAAAAAGCTGATCGGGGAGGGCATAAACCCAATCCGCTTTGAGGGGCTTAAAACTTCTGTGACAAGCGACGAGTCCCGGGCGATCAATTTTGTAAATAAGCCGGTTGTCATCATTTCCGCGTCCGGCATGTGCGAGGCGGGGCGTATCCGCCACCATTTAAAGCACAATCTGTGGCGGGAGGAGTCCACCATCGTATTCGTGGGCTACCAGGTGCCGGGTACCCTGGGGCATTCTTTGCTAAACGGCGCAAAAAAGGTTCGGCTGTTTGGCGAGGAGGTGGAAGTCAATGCAAAAATCTGCAACCTGCCTGGCATCAGCGGACATGCGGACGTTGACCATCTGTCCAAATGGGCCGGGGAGTTTGCGGGAAAGCCTCCGAAAAAGTTTTTCATCGTCCATGGGGAGGATGCTTTAACGGACGCGTTTGCGGCGCGCCTGCATGGGATGTTTGGCTTTGACGCGTATGCGCCGTACAGCGGGGATACGTTTGACTTAGTAAGCGGCGAGCGGATCAAGGCGGGGCAGCGCCAGCGTATCGAAGCCCATAAAAAATCCGTGAAAGCGTCCAAAGATGTATTTGCGAAGCTTTTAGAAGCGGGCGAGCGGCTGCTCCTTTTAATCCGCCAGTCCAAGGGGCTTCCTAATAAGGAGTTGAGAAGGTTTACAAACCAGATCAACGAGCTCTGCAACAAATGGAAACGGTAAAATGAAATAACATAAAGTAAAAAAACAATACAAAAATTAAAGCGAAAGATAATTTTGCATACTTTTAAGCGCGGACTTTTCCAGGCGCGACACCTGCGCCTGGGAAATATGGATCTCCTCCGCCACCTCCATTTGTGTTTTCCCTTCAAAAAAACGCAGCTTGATAATGTGGTTTTCCCTGTCGTTTAGCCGCTGCATCGCGTCGGACAGCGACAGGGATTCGATCCATTTGGATTCTTTGTTTTTCTTATCAGAAATCTGGTCCATTACGTATAACGTATCCCCGCCGTCGGTATAAACAGGCTCATACAGGCTGACCGGGGTCTGTATCGCGTCCAGCGCAAAAATGATCTCCGCTTTGGTAAGGCCGGCTTCCTTTGCGATCTCTTCTAAGGTAGGTTCACAGTTCGCGGTTTTTGTCAATACCTCCTTTGCGTGGATCGCCTTGTATGCGTTGTCCCGAAGGGAACGGGAGACGCGGATAGAGTTATTGTCCCTAAGGTAGCGGCGGACTTCGCCGATGATCATAGGCACCGCGTAGGTGGAAAATTTAACGCCCATATTCGGGTCAAAATTGTCAATGGATTTAATCAGTCCAATGCACCCGATCTGGAACAGGTCGTCCACATTTTCATGGTGATTGGAAAAACGCTTGATCACGCTTAAAACAAGACGCAGGTTGCCGTTAATATATTGTTCCCTGGCATCCTGGTCTCCGGCTTTGATCCGTTTAAACAGCTCTTCTTTTTCAGATTCTTTCAGTACGGGCAGCTTTGAAGTGTTCACGCCGCAGATTTCAACTTTATAGCCAGCCATTGTCAACCTCCAGTTACATTCGGAATATATTAGAAGAATGCGCGAAATCAGGAAAAATATACATGAATTGAAAAAAACAAAATTGTAAGGGCGTTTCTAAAGTCTGGCGGTTAAAAATCCGATATATATTAAATATCTACGATGTGCACAGGGAGGTGGCATGGCATGAATGAGGTATCGATGACCTATACAGGCATTATGAAAAAGGGGGATGAAAAAATAGTCCGGGTGCGGTTTACGCGCAATGGGGATAAGGATTTTGCGGAATGCGTCGTCCCGGGCGGGAAAATAGAAAGCTCCAAAGGCTTTTCGCAAAAGGAGCTGGCGTCTTTGCGGTTTTATTTAAAGGCGAATGAGGATGAAATTTATAAAAAGGCAAAAGAGATTACAGGATTTCGCGGATATTTCCGTTAAAAAAGTCTTAAGAATTTGGCTGGTTTAAACTTCATAAAAAATCCGTTACAATGTCTGTGTGAGAGATCATACTGCATGTGACGGATTTTTGTGTTTTATGGCGTTTTATTTTAGGAAGGAAAATCCGCGCGGCAGAAAAGTGGAGGGAGTTATGTACAATATTCTGGTTTGTGATGATGAAAAAGATATCGTATCGGCGGTGGGCATTTACCTGTCCAGCGAAGGGTATCAGGTTTATCCGGCCTACGACGGGGCGCAGGCGGTGGATCTGATCCGAAAGGAGGACATTCACCTTGTGCTGATGGACATTATGATGCCAAACATGGACGGCATACAGGCAATGGTGGAGATTAGAAAGCTAAGCAATGTCCCGGTCATCCTTTTGACGGCAAAGGGGGAGGACACGGATAAGGTGCTGGGGTTAAACGTAGGGGCGGATGATTACGTGACGAAGCCCTTTAACCCGGCGGAGTTACAGGCAAGGGTAAAGTCGCAGCTTAGGCGGTATATGAAGCTTGGGGGCGGACAGATTTTAGAAGGGAAGCTTTGCATCGGCGGCATTGAAATGGACGATAAATCTAAAGAAGTGACCTTAGACGGAGAGCCTGTGGCGCTGACCCGTACGGAATACGATATTTTAAAATTACTGATGGAGCATCCGGGGCAGGTGTTTTCCCCAAACGAGATCTACAATAAGGTGTGGAAGGATGTGTCCTTTGGAACCGAGAATACGGTAGCCGTCCATATCCGCCATCTTCGCGAAAAAATAGAATACGACCCGGCAAACCCGCGTTTTTTAAAAGTCGTATGGGGCCGGGGTTATAAAATGGAAGGAGGACAATGATGATGGAAAAGTTAAAAACAAATATAGCCGTAAAAATCGCGGCGGCAGCGCTTTTTGCGCTCAGTTTTTTCGTATTTTGCATAAGCGGGGCCGGAATCTTACTTTTGGACAGCGAGGAGATTTATCAGACCGATAAAAAAGAAGCGGCCAGGGAATTGTATGAAAGGGTGGGGGAAAAATATTCCATTGTGGCCCTGTCAGGCTATGAGGATGGATTTAAAAAGCCGCTTTTGACAGACACAAATTTCCGTTATGGGGTTGTAAAGGCAAAGGATATTTCAAAGGTGGATCTGTCAGACCCGGACAGCTATCTCGTGCATAATTTTGAGAGGATGCCGGAGGAAAACAGGGCGTGGATTTATGCGCATGGGATCGCGGAAGAAACGTCCCTTGCTTATGGGGAAAATCTGTGGGACGATTTTCATATCCAGAATATGGGCGAGGTGCGTTATGAGGATATAGAATTTTCCACCGACGGATGGCTCTATTATGACCGGATGGGGGAGGAGCTGTATGTACGCTCCGATTCCAGCCTGTTTCGGGTGTACGCGTCAGACATCTACACGCAGACGGAGGTATTGTACGGCATTTCGCTGTCAAATGCCTTTTTGGAAGAAAAAAATGGCAAATATACATGGGATAAGGATTTCCAGGGGATCGTGCTGGAAAATGAGTGGAATTTTATCGAAGCTGACCGTATTAAAATCGTGGATTCCGCGGGGCTTGCAAAAGTCGGAAAAGAATACGGCGGAGATTATGAAGTGGAAAGCATTGTGGATAACCATATCTATGTGTCAAAGAGCACGAAAGTTCCGGTGGAAAACTATTATGTCGTCGCATACGTCCAGGAGCCGTTAAAAGGGGAGCAGTCCTTTTTCAAAGGGGATATGTTTGTGCAGGCGAAGCTTTTGATCGACTTTTTGTATCGGATACGCTATGCGCTTATCTGGCTTTTATTTGGCTCTTTTGCCCTGCTTGCGGCATCCTTTGTATTTTTAATGTGCGCGGCGGGACGGCGTAAAAACCAGGAAGGGGTTTGCAGGCGGTTTGCGGATTTCATTCCACTGGATCTTTATTTTGGGGCGGTCTGCATTGCGGAACTGATTTTCATCGCCATGTTTGGCTCCATTTTTTCTGTAGATTTTACAAGAAACTGGTTCCGGGTGTCGGTATGGATCGCGCTTATATTTCTTGCGGCAGCCGGGGTATTGACGGCGCTTATGTTTTGCATGAGCTTTGCCGTAAATGTAAAGCTTGGGGGATGGTGGCGCAGGACCGCGGTTTATATTATTTACAAAAAATGCGGGAAATTCGTAAAAGCATGCTTTCGCGCGGCTGTAAAAGCGATGAAAGCGTTCTGGCGCAGCCTGTCCCTGCTTTGGAAAGCGTGGGCGTTGCTTGGCGCGGCGGCGGTTTTTGAGCTGTTTATGATTTGCGCCACGGCTTATGAGCCAGAGGCGATGGTCATATACTGGTTTTTCAAAACGCTGCTGTTTTGTCCGCTGATTATTTTTTTGCTGTTGCAAATGAACCGCCTGCAAAAGGGCGCGCGCAAGATCGCGGAGGGACGGATGGATTACCAGGTGGACACGGGCCGGATGTTTTCGGAGTTAAAAAAGCACGGGGAATATTTAAACGACATTGGAAACGGCATGAACCGCGCGGTCAGCGAGCGGATGAAAAGCGAGCGGTTTAAAACGGAGCTGATCACAAATGTATCCCACGACATTAAAACACCCCTTACGTCCATCATCAACTATGTGGATCTGCTCCAAAAAGAGCAGACAGACAATCCCGCCGCACGGGAATATCTAGACGTGTTAAGCCGCCAGTCCGCAAGGCTTAAAAAATTAATAGAGGATTTAATAGAAGCTTCAAAGGCGTCTTCCGGAAGCCTTGGCGTTACGTGGGAACAGTGCGATATGGGCGTGATGCTGGTGCAGACCGCCGGGGAATTTGAAGAAAAGCTGATGGCAAACGAGGTCACGCTGCAAATGAAAAAGCCGGAGCGCGATATTTTTATCAAGGCGGACAGCAGGCATCTGTGGCGGGTGTTTGACAATCTGATGAATAATATATGCAAATACGCCCAGCCGTCTACGCGGGCTTATGTGGATATCCAAGAAGAGGGCGGGCGCATAGAGGTCACATTCCGTAATATTTCCAGAAACCAGTTAAACATCAGCAGCGACGAGCTGATGGAGCGTTTCGTCCGGGGCGACAGCTCAAGGAACAGCGAAGGAAGCGGGCTTGGGCTTTCGATTGCAAAAAGCCTGACGGAGCTTATGGGGGGGACGTTTCAGCTTGTGATCGATGGGGACCTGTTTAAGGTGGTGTTGGGGTTTCCGGCGGCGTAGCGGGAGTGACGTGTTAGAGATAAGGGGGTGATTGTAATTCTTTTAACATGATTTCTTTTTACCTGTTAACCTGATTTTGCATTGCATTTTCAATTTATATCATGTATAATTATAAAATGTGAGAAGTGCCAGCGGTCGATGGATAAATAATAAAGTGGCATTTTATCTGCTAGAATCACGGAAAAAACAGGAAGGGATAGGAAATGGATAAGATTATGGAAAAACTGTTAAGTAAAATCAAAGACTTAAAAGTGGAAAAAAAGCTAAAGCGCTGCTTTCGGGATATAGTCCTTATAGCGAGCCTGTCTGGTATGATTGCGGTAGTCGTTTTGCTGTATTCAAATTCCGCATACAGCAGGGCGCTTGTCAAAAATGGTTTTTCGCAAGGGGATATCGGAGCGTTTAATACGGCGCTAAACGAAGGCGCGGCGATGATCCGGGATTTTATTTTAATCGAAAGCAATGAGCAGCTTGTGGATTTAAGGGAGCGGTTTGACGCAAAGACAGAAGAGGTGGACGCTGCCCTGCAAAAGATTAAGGAAATTTGTACGACGGATGAGGAAAAGAAAATTATCGCTGAAATCGAAGAAAAGCTGCCGACTTACCGGGACGCGCGTTTAGAGGTTATCCAGGCGGGGCTTGCGAATAAAAATAAAGAAGCGTGGCAGAAGTTGGATAACGACGCGCTTCCGATCATGGAGTCGATTTCAGATAAGGCCCAGGAGCTGGTAGATTTGAACAAGTCTATGGGGGAAAAGGTATCTACGCAGTTAAAAATAGAGACGTACATCGCGACAGCGGTCATTATCCTGATTATTGTGCTTGCGATCGTCGCGTCTACGAATTTTGCCACCTACATTGCCAGGATGTTTTCCAACCCGATTATTAATGTCAAGGACGTTATGGCGCGGATGGCGGAAGGGATGCTGGATGTGCAGGCGGTAAAAGAAAACGACGACGAGATTGGCGAGATGACAGAGTCGTTAAATGACGCGATGGCGACGCTTCGTTTATACATATCGGAATTAAGTAAAAATCTGTCGGAAATGGCAAGGGGGAATTTTAATTTTACCTCGGACGTTCATTATAAAGGGGAGTTCCAGGAGCTTGGAGAAGCTATGGAAAAGATCGTGGATTCTTTAAGCAGCACATTAGGCCAGATCGGGGAATCCTCCGACCAGGTTGCCCTTGGCTCCGCGCAGATGGCGGAAAGCGCCCAGTCGCTTGCGGAAGGGGCTACCGACCAGGCAGGCGCGGTAGAACAGCTTACCGCGACGATCCAGGATGTGACAGAAGCGGTTGTTGGAAACGCGGAAACGGCAGACCGTTCTTATCAAAATGCGAAAGAATTTGGATTGCAGGCACAGGCAAGCAATGAGGATATCCAGCAATTAAACGAAGCGATGTCAAGGATCAATGACACTTCCACAAAGATCGCCGACATTATTTCCGAAATTGAAGACATCGCATCCCAGACGAACCTGCTTTCGTTAAACGCTTCGATCGAAGCGGCCAGGGCAGGGGAAGCGGGAAAAGGCTTCGCGGTCGTGGCTGACCAGATCGGCAAGCTTGCGTCAGACAGCGCAACCTCCGCGGTTAACACAAGGGAGCTGATTGAAAATTCCATTCATGAGATTCAAAAGGGCAACGAGATTACCGCAAAGACGACGGAAGCCATTGGCGCGGTTATTCTTGGGATGCAAAGCTTAGCGGAGTCCACAAAGGAGATCAGCGAGCTTTCCAGAACCCAGGCGGAATCCATGAAGCAGCTTGAACAGGGCGTAGAGCAGATTTCCGAAGTTATCCAGAACAACTCGGCGGCGGCGGAGCAGACCTCTGCTACAAGCCAGGAGCTTTCGGCGCAGTCGGATAATCTGAAAAATTTGGTGGAGCAGTTTGAGCTTAAAAGATAAAAATAGATATTAGAAGGTTTAAAGTTATGGGCCGCTTACTCTTGTGGGAAATGAGGGTAGGCGGTCTTTTGTGTTTGTTCAGATAGAGCATTGTATTTACACTTGATTAATATAAACGTTTTGTGTATTCGGGAATTGATGCGATCATAATCAATGAAATCGACATTGTCGTAAATAGATAATAAAAGACAGAATCCGGAAAAGTATACTTTTCCGGATTTTTTCGCGTTTGGTAAATATGGATATAGATTAGCACAGATTAGTTTGATTTGCAATAATAAATTGGTCAAAATGCACGGTAAACGCAAGCTTTTATGTATTCCCAAGTATCAAATTTTCTGTTATATTG
>CANDMI010000056.1 GCA_947385775.1 uncultured Eubacterium sp.
GCATTGCCGCATTTAAAGCCTGGCAGTCACCGCCGCTCGTAAGCATGCCTACTCTTAGCATTTCTTCACCCTCTCTTTCAATTTTTCTTTAATTATAGAATATATGTCATTATACTGTCAATAAAAAGTTAAGCTTGCTTTTTACCGCGTTTATTTCATTTCTCCAAGCGCCGCGATCAGATACTCCCAAACCCGCTTTGTGGAAGAGATACTAAGCCGTTCCTGCGTCGTATGAACAGACTGCATATCCGGCCCAAGGGAGATGCAGTCAAGCCCTGGGAGCTTTCCTGCCAAAATGCCGCATTCCAGCCCGGCATGGATCGCTTCCACCGTCGGTTTTTTCCCGTACATGTTTTCGTATGCCTCGATCATTTTATCCCGAAGCTTTGACTCCCTTTTATACTCCCATGCCGGATAAATCCCGGAAACCTTTATCTCGCCACCCATTCCCTTTGTTAAGTAAGACAATTTGTCTATTAAAGCCTGTATCGAGCTTTCTACGGAGCTGCGAAGCGCATAGCGCAGGGAAAGGCGTTCTTTTTCCAGATTTAATATGCCAAGGTTTAGAGATGTTTCCACAAGCCCCTCCACATCGGCGCTCATTGCCTGGACTCCGTTTGGAAGCCCATAGATCATCATTACCGCCGCTTTCGTGCTTTCTTCATCCAGCATATCGAAAGGCTTAGTGTCTTCGCGCTGTATCAGGCACCGGATGCCTGCGTCTGTGCGCGCGTATTCATTTGCAAGCTCTTTTTGTAATTTTTGTATGATCTGCTCCGCTTTGGAATAATCTTCATTTTCAATACATAAAACCGCGCTGCTTTCCCTTGGGATCGCGTTTTCTTTTTTGCCGCCCTCACATTGCACGATATGATATGGAACGCTTTTGGAAAGCTCCACAAGGGCGCGCGCCAGCGTCAGGTTTGCGTTTGCCCGCCCTTTGTGTATCTCTGTGCCGGAATGGCCGCCTGCCAGCCCATTTACGGTAACTTTTACGGCAATCCCGGACGACGGTATCCTGCGCATGGAAAGAATGCACTCCGCAGACGCTCCCCCGGCGCAGCCCGCAAGCAAAATCCCCTCCTCCTCGGAATCTAAGTTTATCAGCATACGTCCATCGAGTTTATCTGGATCAATTCCAGACGCGCCGTCCATGCCCACTTCTTCGGATGAAGTGAACAACACTTCAAGCCTTGGGTGCGCGATCTGATCCGACGCTAAGATCGCAAGGGCATAGGCGATCGCGATCCCGTCATCCCCGCCAAGGGTCGTTCCTTTTGCTGTAATGTCATCGCCCTCCACCATAAGCTCTAAGCCGTCTTTTTCAAAATCAATGCCGCATCCCGGCTCTTTTTCGCACACCATGTCCAAATGTCCCTGCAAGATGATCGTCGGAGCTTCTTCATAGCCTTTTGTGGCGGCTTTTTTGATCACGATATTGTTCCATTCATCCTGGTAACAGGACAAATTGTGCTTTTTTGCAAATTGCACACAATAATCGCTGATTTTTTTTTCCTGGTACGACGCGCGCGGTATCGCGCTGATCTCTTCAAAAAATGTGAATACTTCTTTTGGTTCCAGATTGGATAATACGCCCATGTTTTTCCCTTCCTTTTTTCTTTGATTAATACATTTTTTATTTTCTATTTCTTTGATGAATATTTCTTTATTTTATTTTCTATTTTTTATTTTCATATACGATAAACTGATTATTGCGAAGCGTCCGTATATATTCTGACAAACGCTCATACAACGGCTCCGCTTTTTTTCCAAATTTTTGTTTTACATTAATCCCAATTTCATAGATTGTCTTTTTGCCGTCCATCTCCTGCCATACAAAGCTTCCAAAATCATCCAGTTCAATTTTACTGATCTTCGGCTTGCGAAATATAAGCTGCGCGATACGGTTATAAAACCCTCGGTTTATGACCGCCACCTCTACATGCTTTTTCTGATTGATCTCCCATTTATATAATGCATTCCTTTTCGGAATATAATCCAAAAAATTTTCTGATCTTTTTTTCATAACGGATACCTTTTGATTTTTATAAAAAATTTCCTATTTTATGATTTAGGACAAATCCTGCCGATATTTTGCATCGACAAGATTTGTCCTCTTGTTTTTGTTTCTTATTTCTTCTTATTTTTTCTTTTTCGTGCTGATCACGGAATAGCAAAGGGTTGCCGTAAGCCCTGCGAATACGAGCAGGCCGCCCCAGTTTCCAATATTCAGTATCTCTGAAAGATTGATCACGTCCGCTAAAGTCGTATCTTTTCCAACCTTAATGATCGCAAAGACCGCCAGCATAATGCCGATCAATCCCTCGCCGGCGATCATGCCGGAAGAATATAAAATCCCTTTTTCCACCTTCTGCTTGCGGATTCCTTCGCTGGCTTCCTTTTTCTTTTCAAAATAAAGCCGCACAAGCCCGCCTACGATCATCGGCGTGCTTAAATGGATCGGAAGGTACAGACCGATCGCAAATGGAAGCACCGGGATTCCAAGTATCTCTACGACTACAGCGATAAACACTCCAGAAAATACGAGCGCCCATGGCAAGTTGCCATTCATAACGCCCTCTACGACCATTTTCATCAAGGTCGCCTGAGGTGCCGGAAGCTGATCAGAGCCATATTTCCAAGCCGCATTTAATAAGTACAGCACGCCGCCGATCGTGACCGCGGATGCGATCGTGCCGATCAATTCCCCAATCTGCTGGTTTTTCGGCGTGGAGCCAACCAAATACCCTGTTTTTAAGTCCTGGGACGTATCTCCGGCAATTGCCGCTATGATACATATGACAGAACCGATGCTGATGGCTGCGACCATTCCCTGCATCCCTGTCATGCCAGTCGCCTTTAATATGATCGTGGCGATCAAAAGCGTCGCGATGGCCATGCCGGAAACCGGATTGTTGGAGCTTCCTACAAGCCCGACCATACGGGACGACACCGTTGCAAAAAAGAACCCGAATACAATGATGATGACCGCGCCTAATAAGTTCACCGGGATTACCGGACATAACCACATAAAGACCGCGGTAACCGCAACGCCGATCAGCACGACGCTCATTGGCAGATCCTGCGCCGTACGCGCCGAGGAATTTGCTTTTACGCCAAATCCTTTCACTGCCTGGCGGAAAGTTCGGATGATCAAAGGCAGGGATTTTATCAGGCTCATGATCCCGCCCGCCGCCACAGCGCCCGCGCCGATATAGCGGATATAAGATTTCCAGAGCAACATAGGGCTAAGGGAGCTGATCGGATCTGTGCATGGGAAGATCACACTGTCCCCGCCAAATAGCGCGATTAAAGGCATCAACACAAACCAGCCTAATGTGCCGCCCGCCAACAGATAGGAGGATACCCTCGCCCCGCATATATATCCAACGCCTAAAAGCGCCGGGAGCACATCCATACCGATGCCAGACCCTTTATAGCTTTTGATCTCGAAATCGACCTCACTTGGAAAAATGCAAAGACCATCTGCAATGAATTTATAGACCGCCGCTACACCCAAGCCCGCAAAAACAGTTGTCGCGCTTGTTCCGCCTTCTTCTCCTGCAATTAATACTTCCGCACATGCTTTTCCTTCCGGATACGGGAGTGTGCCATGCTCCTGTACGATCAACGCGGTGCGAAGCGGGATCATGAATAAAATCCCAATAACTCCCCCAACTGCTGCGATCAGCGCAATCTCAACCAATGAAGGGGCGCTGCTTCCTTCCTCCTCCGCCCACATAAACAATGCCGGCAGCGTGAAGATCGCGCCCGCCGCTAAAGATTCCCCGGCAGAGCCGATCGTTTGCACAATGTTGTTTTCCAGGATGGAATCCCGCCTTAATACCATGCGGATGACACCCATTGAAATAACCGCCGCTGGAATGGAAGCAGACACCGTCATGCCCACGCGCAGCCCCAGGTACGCATTTGCGCCGCCAAACACAACGGCCAAAATAATGCCTAAGATGATCGACACCGGCGTAAGCTCTGGCATTGATTTGCTCGCGGGAATGTACGGCTTGAAATTATTTGCGTCTTCCATATTTTTTTCCTCCTCTTGTTTTTTACCCTTCTATTATCCATGCAAATCAAACGCTTGTCAATCAATATATTTTTTTTATTAAAGCGCTAAAGTAAATCAGCTGATATATATGATCCTTTGCTTGGCCTTTGGCTGAATTGGCTCTTATTTTTTTACGAATTTTGTTATTTTCTTGGAAAATCTCTTTAAATATGGTAAAATACTATTTAAAGTTTGTTTTTATTAGATTAATAATATATAACGCTATATAACGCTGAGATAAAATAAAGATAAAAAGGAGTTTAACCATTCATGGCATCCCTATTTGTGTCATTTAAAAATCTGATATTTCGCGATGTAAAAGATGAAAATGAAAGCAACAAGCCCGCCATAATCCTGCGGTTAGCGTCAGGCGGCATGATGGGCTATTTTCTTTTGATGGCGGCGGGCGTTTTTCCAAGTGGCAGCCTCAAGATCTTAGCCTTTGCAGTCCCATGCTTTTTACTGTATGGCGCCGTCTTTTATTGTACATACCATGAGCGCGTAAAGGCGGCGGCTTACGGACTTAATCTGCTTACAGTTTTATGGGTCATCATAAGCCTTTATCAATTTGGATGGGATCTGGGCGTACAGCATTTTTTATTTGTGCTTATCCTGATCGATTTTTTCCTTCCATATTGGTCGCTTCGCGCAAAGCTGTTTTACGTAGCCGCTATGTGCGCGCTTCGTATCGCGATGTTTTATTACTGCACGCTGCATGAGCCATTGATCCATACGCCTATGAATATCGGTTATTATTACCAGATTGTCAATACTATAAGCATTTATGCCATAATCGCCAGCTATGGCTGCTTAGTCAGCAGTAATTTTCTGGAAATGGAAAAAAAGCTTATGGAAACGAATAAAAAACTGCGGCATCAGGCAGGGACAGATCCTTTGACCCAGCTTATGAACCGGCTTTGCATGATTCAATACGCGAGCAGCCATTTATCAGGCTCCCACGAAAAGGGCGTTTCTGTAGCGATTGGCGACATTGACCATTTCAAAAAATTTAATGACACCTATGGGCATGAATGCGGAGACGCTGTATTAAAAACGCTTGCGGAGCTGTTTCAAAAAATAATGCAGCCTTACGGGGCGGTCGCAAGGTGGGGCGGGGAGGAATTTTTATTCCTGTTTACGGAAAGCAACGGGGATGAAGCATACATTATTTTATCCAAGCTGCGAGACGAGATCAAAAAACTGGAGGTGCGCTACGCCACGATGCATTTAAAGGTCACGATGACATTTGGGCTGGTGGAAATAGACCGAACTCGCACTTTTGACGACAATATCCGGGAAGCCGACGAGCTTTTGTATATGGGCAAGGAAGGCGGCAGGGACCGGATCATCTATTGATTTTTACCGGATTTATTAATTATTTTTTGGAAATTCATTTAAAATTCATACGAACTCTACCCGAAATAAAAAGAAATTTATGTTGTGAAAGAAGTTTTTATATGTTTTGCTTGAAAATATGTAAAAATATGTTATAATCGTGATTGATAAGTTTATACAGGGAGACGTACCGAAGAGGCCGTAACGGGGCTGACTCGAAATCAGTTTATCGGTAATTGCGCCGGTACGAGGGTTCGAATCCCTCCGTCTCCGTTTAGTTTCTGTAAATTCTTTTCTTCTCCACTCCTGCATTCCGCGATGTTTGCAGGTATGCAGGAACTACCCTGCCGCGATGCCGGATGCTCCGGCGGACACGGCAGGGCAAAAAACGCTTTTATTCTCTGATTGCCAGTCGGTTGATCTGCACAGACAAATATCCCGCTCCAAATCCATTGTCGATATTTACGACCGCTACGCCATTCGCGCAGGAATTGATCATCGTAAGCAGCGCGCTTAAGCCATGCAGATTCGCGCCGTATCCAACTGAGGTCGGCACGGCTATGACCGGCTTGTCCACCAGTCCGCCCAGCACGCTTGCCAACGCGCCTTCCATGCCTGCCGCCGCTATGACGCAGTTCGCTTTTTGGATCACATCTAATTTTGACAGCAGCCTATGAAGCCCGCTTACGCCGATATCGTAAATGCGCTCCACCGCCGCCCCAAAATATTCCGCTGTCTGCGCCGCTTCTTCCGCCACCGGGATGTCCGCCGTCCCAGCCGTGCATACCGCGACTTTCCCTTTATGCGCCTTGCCTTCTTTTTCAATTTTTATGATCCGAGACACTGGATCGTACTGCGCCTTAGGGTAATGGCTCTTTATCAGCCCATACTGCTCTTTTGAAGCCCTTGTGCCAAACGCCTCGCCATTTTCCTCATACAGCCTGCCAAATATGTCCAACAGATGGCTGTCGGTTTTGCCGCTGCAAAATATGACTTCCGCAAACCCCGATCGCAACTGCCTGTGCGTATCTAATTTTGCAAATCCCAGTTCTTCAAACGGCTGTCTGCGGAAATACTGTTCGGCATCGTCAACGGACATTTGCCCTTCCTTTACTTTTTCTAAAATCTTTCTTGCATCCATAATTCCTTCATCCATAATTTTTGCATCCATAATTTTTCGCTCTTTCTTAAAATTTTTATTTTTCCCGAGTTTCGTTTTTTATTCGCGTAATCGAGTAAGGATGAGCATCTTCCCTACTCGCCGCGCGGCCCGCAGCTGTGTCAGCAGAAAACTTCCATATGCAAGCCTGCGCATAACAGAAAAAACGCAGGGAACATCCTGCGCTTTTACATAGTCTTTACTTCTATTTTGAAAGAAAAGGAATTTAATAATTTTTATGGACATCCTGCTTTGAATCCCGACCATGAACGTTACTTTGGCAGTTAACTCGGCCCAGGCGCCCTTACGGCACATAAGAGGTCTTGCTTAGTGCTGCTC
The DNA here is from genome assembly GCA_947385775.1 of uncultured Eubacterium sp. Lineage (GTDB taxonomy): Bacteria > Bacillota > Clostridia > Lachnospirales > Lachnospiraceae > Eubacterium_J. The sequence continues at coordinate 6,900 of CANDMI010000056.1, forward strand.
CATTCCTGACCTGACACGGTTCACAAGTTCCTATTGCGTAAGACCCAAACGTCAACGCCACTTTCCAAAGGCTGCCCCACAATCAAAGACCCGGGGCAGGATATCACCCCAGCTATAGCGGATTGCTGGTACAGGGCGCCGCTACTTCCCCGGCTGTCCAAGCTATATTGTATCTTTTTTTCTTTGGAATGTCAATCTAATTTTATCCCTTGTTTTTTCTTTTCCCGAAGCTCTGCAAAAAATCGTGTCAATAATTCCGAACATTCCTCACCCAACACACCAGTTGTAGTTTTTACCTGATGATTGAACTGCCGCATGGTCAGAAGATTTAAGATAGAGCCTGCGCAGCCTGCTTTCGGGTTCATAGCCCCAATGACCACCTCCTTGATCCTCGCCTGTACAATCGCTCCTGCGCACATCTGGCATGGCTCTAACGTAACATACATCGTGCAATCCTCTAAACGCCAGTCCCCGGTCTTTTTCCCGGCTTTTTTGATCGCTGTGATCTCCGCATGAGCTGTTGCGCTTTTGTCAATATTCCTGCGGTTATAGCCCCGCGCAATGATCTTATCTTGCTGCACGATCACGCAGCCGATCGGCGCTTCGTTGATTTTATACGCCTTTTTTGCTTCCCTCAACGCCGCCTTCATATATTTTTCTGAAAGAGTCAGTTCTTTTTTCATGCTTTCCACCTTTTTATCATAAAGTTACAGTTCATCCCACGCCATTCACAAAGTCGTAGTTACTATTTACGGCCTGTGGGCCGCTCATAGTAACGTTTCCAGTCCATTTAAAGTCGCCTGCGGCGAGGACTGGAAACCAAAGACCGTTACTCTTTCATACGGAATGCGCAGCTAGTGCGCATTCCTGTGCCATGAAAAGTAACAAGTCGTAACATCATAAAGCTTCTTTTTCTTTGGATGCCTTGCAGTATTTATTTCCATATATTATACTATATTTCAGGAGGTATTGTATGAAATTTTCTTATGAAACAGACCGGCTGCTGTTAAAAGTTTTAGATGGCGGCAACGCCATTGATGTACTGCGTTTTTACGATTCCAATCGTGATATTTTTGAAAAATATGAAGCAATGCGGCCTGAAAACTTTTACACCCCTGCATATCAGAGACGTGTATTAAATTATGAATTCAATACTTTTGTAAAACAGACCGCGATGCGCTTTTGGATTTATGAAAAAAAAGATCCCGCGCATGTAATCGGCACAATCTGTTTCCGCAATATCGTTCGCGCTGTCTATCAGCGCTGTGAAGTAGGATATAAATTAGACCAACGCTTTTGGGGTGAAGGATACGCAACGGAAGCTCTTTTAAAATGCGTCGAACTTGCTTTTTATGAATTAAACCTGCATCGCATATCGGCGTACATCATGCCGGATAATCTGCCCTCCATCCGGCTGGCGGAAAGGGTTGGATTTGAATATGAAGGTATGGCGAAGGGCTATGCGCTGGTACGCGGCATATGGGAAGACCATTTTGTATACAGCATATTGCATCCATAGCCGCGTTTTTAAATTTGCGCTTAAATCATTACAGCTGATTTAATTCCAATATACGATACCAATACCCTGGCTGTTCCCCCCTTTCATTTTTATTTTGCTGCGCAAGAAAATCTGGAAACCCAAAAATTGAGGCCATCGCATGCTCCTGGTTTTGATAAATGCCCGGCACGCCGATAAACCAGTTTTGCCCGATTCTGCCAAATGCCAGATACCGATAACTAAAAAATCCATGCAATAAAAAGCTGTTGTTTACAATACTCCAATATTTATCCGGCAAAAGCCGCACATCCTTGATCTCGATCCGTATACATAACACATCCTCTTCATCGTCAAACTGCTTAATAACCGGAAACGCCCGAAGCATATACCGCCAGGTCTGCTCCCACCCCTGGTTTCCAGCCTGAGGCTGGGCCTGTAGCTCTGCGGTCTGTACGCCAGGCGTTTGGCTTTTGTATTCTACTGCTGCATCTTCCTGGCTGGATTCATCTGCTTGTGGATATCCCTGCGTATTTGTTTCTACCGCCGCACGTTCCTGCACGCTCTTTTCTACAGTTTGATTATCCTGGGCATTTGTTTCTGATTTTGCATTTTCCTGTGTATTTGTTTCCGATTTTTCGTTTTCCTGTTTCTTCTCATCTACTGGCGCGTTTTTTTTCGCATTTTTTTCTTCTGACGCGTTTTTGTATGTATTTTTTTCTCCTGGCTCGTTTTTTTGTGTGTTTTTTTCTTCCGCCGTATTTTCCTGTGTATTCCTTTTCATAGCTTCAATTCCTTGCATATTTCTTCTTATGATCCCAATTCCCTGCATATTTCTTCCTACGCTGCCTGTTCCCTGCGCAATTTTGCTTAAAATCCCCGCTCCCTGTATGTTCCTTGCTATGTTTCCCGCTCCTTGCGCGCCTTTTCCCATAATTCCTGCTGCTTGCCTGCTCCTGCTTATATTTGTATTTCTGACTACGCCCTCATTTTCCTGACTGATTTGATCGTGTCTGTTTTTGTCCTGATCGCTGTTAGCCTGACTGCTTATATCTTGATTGCCCTTAAACTGGCTGTTTTTGCTGTACCCGTTTCGATTTTGTATGTCTCTATCCTGCCTGTTGCGATACTGTACGTTTCGATCCTGCTCGTTTCGATTCTGTACGTTCTGTTTCTGCTCGTTTCGATTCTGTACGTTTTGATCCTGTTCGTTTTGATTTTGTACATTTCGATTCTGGCCGTTTTGATTCTGTACATTTTGATCCTGTTCGTTTTGATTTTGTACATTTCGACCTTGTATATTTCGATTTTGCATGTTTCGATCCTGTATACTTCGATTCTGTACATTTCCATTTTGTATGTTTCGATCCTGTATATTTCGATTCTGTATGTTTATACTTCGATTTTGTACATTTCGACTCTGTATGTTTTTATCCTGTCTATTGTTATTCTGTTTTTTTCTATCTTGTATGTTTTTGTCCAGCATGTTTCGATCCTGCCCATTGTTATGCTGACTGTCTTTTAAGGATTTCTGATCAGTCTGTTTCAGACTTTGTTCTTTTGCCTTTTCTTTGGTTTCATTTGTCTGCTCCCATACTTCAAATTTCTTTATATCTACTGGTACTTCATCCCATTGGCTTAAAAACGATACTTTTTTATCAAATGTAATTATAATCCCATTCATCTCCATAATTGTCCATGATGTCTGTCCAATTATTTCATCTGGCTGTTCGTAGCGTAATTCTGCCTGGTTGCCGCGAAATGCAATGCTTCCGATAGAAACTCCCTGTATATTTTCTTTATTTCTGACAAATAAATATACCGTACCTGTTTTACCAGCATATCCAATGTCTTTAAGATGAATTTCTATACGGTTACGCCCGGTGCGAAGCTCAATCCGGGCAAATCCTGCGTTATGAATTTTCTGATTGTTATAAATAGAATATAAATAACTTACAAAGCGCTTCATACCTTTTCTACTCCAAGCCTGTCATTGTTATAATGTATGTGGCGTATTCAAAATCATGCATGGGATTTTGATATTCCGTATTGACATTTCAAAAAAACATTTCTATAATACTAATAATTACCATTTTTATGGTTGGATTTATGCTGAAATACAAACTATGAAATTAAAGAGAAAAGGAGAGAAACAGATTATGGCAAAATTTGTATGTCAAGTATGTGGTTATGTTCATGAAGGTGATTCCGCACCGGAAAAATGTCCAGTATGCAACGCTCCGGCTGAAAAGTTTACAAAACAGGAAGGTGAAGCTACCTGGGCGGCAGAGCATGTAGTAGGCGTTGCAAAAGGCGTATCGGAAGATATCTTAAACGACCTTAGAGCAAACTTCAACGGTGAATGCACAGAAGTCGGCATGTATCTGGCTATGGCAAGAGTTGCGCATAGAGAAGGCTATCCGGAAATCGGGCTTTACTGGGAAAAGGCTGCTTTTGAAGAAGCGGAACATGCGGCAAAATTTGCTGAATTACTTGGCGAAGTAGTTACAGACAGCACAAAGAAGAACCTTGAAATGCGTATCGAAGCGGAAAACGGCGCTACGGCAGGCAAGACAGACCTTGCAAAACGCGCGAAAGCCGCAAACCTGGATGCAATCCATGACACTGTGCATGAGATGGCAAGGGATGAGGCTAGACATGGAAAGGCATTTGCTGGTCTGTTAAAAAGATACTTTGGCTAAGATTTATATGGATTTTTAAATGGAAAGAGGATGGACATGCGGTGTCTGTCCTCTTTTTCAATCTAGTATTTGCAAGCATTTCTTTATTATAAACTAACAACAACTTATCTGGAACTATCCACATTTCTATATCATTTTTCTATATTATAATACAAATATACAAGTTCGTACTGTCGCCTATCTGCAATAACATATTCACTCTATAAACATGATATTTTAAATTGATATTTGAATATATAAAGAAACAGATGTATAATATTTTAAAAAGAAATACAAATAAACGAAATCATCATTGCCTGCATAAATAATCTATCATTCAAATATATCCGTTGGAGGTTTATATGAACGATAAAATATATACAACAGAACAGATAAAAAATATTTTGACACCCATCTTTCAAACATATCATATACAGCGTGCTGTTTTATTTGGTTCCTATGCAAAGGGTACTCCTCATTCCAACAGCGATATTGATATACTTGTGGACAGCGGGCTGCATGGTCTTGCTTTTTATGGATTATTGGAAGATGTAGTTACTTCTTTGAATAAATCCGTTGACTTAATCGACTGTACAGAAATCATTCCAGATTCTGCTATTGACAGCGAAATTAAAAAGAACGGGGTACTTATTTATGGATAAGAAAGATAAGCAGACTTTAAATAAAATATATAGACACGTTGTATCTATTTTATTATATTGTGAAAATTGTTCATCTTTTGCAGACTTTCAAAAAGACAATATGCGAATAGAAGCCTGTGTATTTAATCTGATGCAGATTGGTGAACTTGCTAAAACTTCTCTAAGCGAAAACACAAAAAGCAGCGTTCCCTCAATACCGTGGAAACAAATTTATGGTATGAGAAATCGTATTGTGCATGGCTATGAAGGTATTGAGATGAAAATTGTATGGGAAACTATCAGACATGATTTACCTATATTAAAAAAAGAACTGCAAAATATATTGTCGAAACAGGAATGATAAATGATGTTCTATTTGTTGTTTATACAGATAATGCAATATGAATTAAAAAGCAGCAGCCTAAAACAGACTGCTGCTTTCTGTTTTTCCAATCACCTGAAAACCCTACTCAGATTTCCATATTGATTCGCCGTGTGAATCCGTACCGCGATATTGTTTGTTTCGCAGCACAGATATGTAAGCATCTTCCCATCACTTCCAAAAAACCGATCTACAATCTCTTTTATAACCCCTTCCACAATATGTTCTATGTCAGAAACCGGTCTTTGTCCAAATGTCTTGGATAATCGCATATAGTCGTCTGTTAAAAATTCAGCGTCTTGTAGCGACTTTTTGATCGCGATATGTCCGATCATATCTGTTAATACGATACTGCATATGTTTTCTATCATATCCTGGTAATTGGGATCGTATTTTTCTAAAACAGAAACCACATAATCTTTATCCAACGCTGTTAAAAATATTTGCTCTGTCTGAACCGCCTGGATATATTTATGGACCGCGTCCGCGCCTGATAAAGAACCGCAATCTATTAGCAATGGATAATCCAGGGTTAAAAGCGTATTTTGTGGGCAAAATCTTATATCATACCATTTCAAAAATTGCGGGATTCCTTTTTGCACAGTGTCATATAGGCTTTTTACGCCAAAATCCTCAAATTTTAAGGAAATCTCGTTAAATATAACCCGTATCTCCTCCACTTTTTCAAACAATCGTTTTACGCCGATATCATATTGCTCTTTCACAGAAATATGGCTCTGGACAAGGCTGTCTGTGTTTGAATTTTGATATTCCTTTAAACAATATAAAACCGCCTCCATAAATGACTGCGCTTTTTCGTAGGTAATGGACGTGCTTTCGTAATTCGCGTACTTTTGCGCCAACTCGGAAACGATCGGGATCAGCTCTTCCATTTGATAATCCATAACCTACCTCCAGCAAAGCTCTCTTAATGCTTCTAAGTACAGTTCTTTATCCCACCTTTGGACGATATCAAATTTCTCAAATTCCCCATAGCCCTGTGTCTTTTGATGTCCCTTATAGCCTGCCCGGATCGCCTGAGCGAAAATATCGAGACAAGTCCCTTCAAGATAGTCTAAATCTCCAAAGCACACTGTTTCAAATTGTTCTTTCATAAAATGGATCAGTTCATCATCCGTAATTTCATCTAACATCTCATTTTTAAAAAGATAAAATATTTCTTGCAGACGAATTAAAGTTTCCACATAGTTGCTTTGCGATAAAAAGGATGAATCATAAAATGTATAGATCAGCTTTGGCAAAATGGTCTGTCCAAATTCCACCCTTTGCTCAATTTTAAGTATCTGATTCTTTTCCGCAAGCAGAAGCTCAGTGTCTTCTTCTGACAATCTCAGGCCCATTTTCTCTGTATACTGGTTCGTCTCCTGTACCTGCTTTAAAAACGTTTGCCTGTTTAATTGCTCTAACCAATTTTGTTCACCCATATGCGCACCTCCTATAGGATATGTAGTATATGCCTAATAGGAGGGCGTTACAAGGCTTGAATTTTGGCGTTTTTTATGGTATAATAGCATTAATCCGGTTGTTGGCCATCATGCGGTTTCCACTGGCATTCTGTAAGCTGTAAATTCGTAAATACTGCCGTAAAGGATGATTCCTCTGGCGAACAGGCATATATTCCAAATCGTATTTTCCCATCCCCATGAAACATATGGCAGATCCTCATTTGAGAAAAATTTATTCCATCCTTTGAGCATTCGATGCAATAATCATCCTCCCTCCTGCTAAAACGATACCACATAGTTTTCACAGAAGCGTCGATCGCCGTAGTCGCCCAGTCGGAATATCCGTTATTTGTAACTACACTTCCTAAATGCTGGAATTGTTCATTTTCATATTCTACCGAAGCCTTCAGCCAATTTTCGCTGTCTAAATACATCACTATTCCGCATTGGTCAAACCTATGATGGCTCTGTTCAAACTCCGTTTTCACGATAAAGCTAAAATATGTTTCCTCTGTTTCCATCTGAAAGACAGGCGCATTGTCGTTCTGAAAATGATAATATGTCCTTTGCCATAAATCTGTATGTTGGTTTGTCGTCACTTCGATTCTTCCTTCACTTATCTTACAGCTTTTTGGCTCCCTGATCCATTTAAATTGTTCTATTTGCATAGCTTCCTCCTAAAAAAATATAAGTTTTTTAATTACATTCATAATTATACTTGAAAAACAAAATAAATGTGTTATAATAATTTTAGCAATCCTTTTCCAGTTGTAGCTGTCACAGCTGTGGGCTGATTAGAATGATCCAGATATTTAGAATTTACTTTTTATCCCCTTTGTTTCTAACAGTTTTCTTACCACAACGACCAGCTGTTCCATCATCGCAGGGATTGCTTTTTTCTTTGTTTTTCTATTCCCTCGGCCCTTCCCTTTTCTTGTATTTTATTTAAAACGAAATGGACAAACTTACTATCCTGTTATCTTATTCTAACATGGAAACTTGCCGCTTATCAAGGTTATATACAACTTTCCATTCACATTTCCATTATAAATTGATCCTATTTTATAAAAATCAAAATCAGATGTTATCTTTTCATAGAATCACTATTTATGATACATGCTTTTTGATATTTCCCTTTTGATAGATGCATTTCACCGAATGAAATCAGATCTTCAATCCTTTACTGCCTATCGTTAATAAAACACTTGAAATTCGTTATAAGATGTGGTACAATGAAAACGCAAAAGGAGCAATCGTAAAAAACAAACATGGCAGGCATTCAGGTTATTTATTTTCGCTTGTTATTCCTATTTATAGGTATATCCATCAGTATCACTTCCCTTTTTGTGAAAAGTCCGTGAATCCATCATTTTGTAGCGATTGCTCGTTTTGTTTTGTTAATGTCTTTCTTTAGTCTATGAAAACAATAACCTTTACAATCCGCGCAGGTAAATACGCAAATTGTAAAGGTTATTGTTTTTTATTTCTGATTCGCAGGCTCGATGTTGATCGTCTTGCCTTTGATCTTTGCCTTTGACATCGCTTTTAACACTTCCTTGCCATACTCGCGCGGCACTTCCACGAACGTATATTTATCATACATATCAATCGCGCCGACTAGATCGCCGGAAATGCCGGATTCTCCGGCAATCGCGCCTAAAATGTCTCCTGGACGGACTCTTTGGTTTTTCCCAATATTGATAAAAAGCCTTACCATCCCTTCTTCCGCGCCTGTATCGCCGAAATCAAAGATATCGTTATCCGCATGGGAATTATCTTCATACCCGTACAACGCCTGATGCAAAAATGCGGAAGCGATATCCATAGCCGTATAATCGGATTCGTTGATCTGGTCTTCGATCAGATTCAGCATACGGGTAAGATCGTTGTTTTCCATTACATGCTCAAGCTGCTCCATAATCTTTTCGGTCTTGATCTGGGTCACATCATCCATCGACGGAAGCTTGCTTGCGTAGATCTTTGTCTTGCAATACCGCTCGATTTCTTTTAATTTATATACTTCCTTGCCCTTGACAAAAGAAAAAGCCATGCCTGTGCGTCCGGCGCGCCCTGTCCTGCCGATCCGGTGCACATAATATTCATCGTCCTGCGGAAGGTCATAATTAAATACAGCTTCCACGTCATCTACGTCAATCCCGCGGGCGGCTACGTCCGTCGCGATCAAAATCTCCGTTTTTCCGGTTCGAAAGTTTTTCATCACGCGGTCACGCTGCGCCTGCTTCATATCGCCGTGCAGCCCTTCCGCAAAGTAACCACGGTCTGACAGTTCCTTCGTCAATTCGTCTACGCAACGCTTCGTATTGCAAAAAATAAGCGACAGCTTCGGGTTATAGTAATCTAAAAGCCTTGTAAGCATGTCGACCTTATCCCGTCTTTTCGCATCGTAATAATATTGCTCAATGCTTGGCACGGTAAGCTCTTTTTTCACGATTTTAATCGTAACCGCGTCATTCTGGTATTCTCTTGTGATCTCTAAAATCGGCTTTGGCATCGTCGCTGAAAAAAGCACGGTCTGATGGCCTTCCGGTATATAGCCAAGGATCGTCTCAATATCTTCGCGAAAACCCATATCCAGCATTTCGTCCGCCTCGTCCAAAACAACGGTATGGACGTGGTCACAGCGGATTGTTTTTCTGCGCAGATGGTCCATGATACGCCCTGGCGTGCCAACGATCATCTGGCACCCGCCCTTTAGGGAACGGATCTGCTTTGTGATCTCCTGCCCGCCATACACAGGAAGCACCTTTATGCCATGCATGTATTTGCTAAGCTTTCGCAGCTCATCCGCAACCTGGATGGCAAGCTCTCTGGTTGGCGATAAGATAAGCGCCTGAGTCTGTTTACAGGATGGATCTATCTTTTGCAGCGCCGGTATGCCAAACGCGGCAGTTTTACCAGTCCCAGTCTGCGCCTGTCCAATTATGTCCCTGCCTTCCATCATAGCAGGGATCGCTTTTGTCTGGATCGGGGTCGCCTCTTCAAACCCCATCTCCTTAATTCCGCGCAAAATGGCTGGAAGTAATTCTAATTCATCAAATTTCATGTATAACTCCTTTTTTTCAATATGCATAACCGCAACGTTTCTTATCATAGCAGAGAAGACGCGAGTTGTCAAATGCTATTGGCATTCATTAACTGCTCTTTTTGCCTGCGCGACATTTTTTTTATTTCCGCTTCCCGCCGCATAGCCTCAGATTTTGTTTCTGACTCCTCTAAGTACCTCAAAACGACTGGCGCCCTGGTTTTTGTGTATTTTGCGCCTTTCCCGCTGTTATGCTCTTTTATGCGCCGCTCAATGCAGGTTGTCCACCCTGTATAAAACGTTCCATCCTTACATTCTACAATATATGTGTAATTATGCTTTTCTTCATCCAATTTTATTCTCCTGATAAATCGTACTTCCCATTTTACAATGTTATTCTCCTGATAAATCATGCTTCCCATTTTACAATTCCATTTTGCAAAAGCTTTACCGCTTTTATATTTTAATTGAATTATATGTATAGACCCTGTAAAAACAGGGTCCTGATGCACTGATTTTTATACGATCGGCCAACGTGTATCGGTACTCCACCCATATTGTATTTTAGCCGGCCTTATCTTAAGGAGATCGTCAATTTCGGTTCATTGGCCGTTACATTGATAGTATATGCCAAAAAGCCCCGGAGGTGACTCCCCAGGGCTTATACAGCTTGTATTTTTATCCCGTATACTATTCCAGGTATTTCATCGGGTTTACCGGCTCTTTTCCTTTTAATAATTCAAAGTACAGATTGCTGCCTTCCACAGAATAATATTTCGTCGGCTCTGCGATGTATCCGATCGTGTTTCCGGCTTCCACGACTGCGCCTTCATTATACAATACTTCCTTTAACTGCCCATACACCGCCGTATATCCGTCGCCAAGCTCCATCGTTACGGTAAGGCCCGTCTCCTCATTTGTCTGGATCTTTGTAATCTTGCCCGTCGCCGCCGCCCGTACAGCGTCGTTGACCTTTCCGGCTATGATCACAGCAGGATTGTATTTATACTGCTCTAAAGTGGCAAAATACACAGTCTGGTCCATACTGTAATTTAAGATCACATCGCCCTCCATCGGCCATGCAAGGTCTTTCTTTGGCGAGAAATGCAAGGATTTCGCTGCCGTCGTCTGCGCGCTTTCTTCCTGCTGCGCCTGGCTTGTCGCGTCATTATCCCCTTGTCTGCCGCTTCCTGTCTGGATATTTGACTTATTATCCTCTGAAAGCTGTTTTTCTCCTGTATCATCTTGTGAAGATACATTTTGCTTCGCGCCGCCATCTTCCCCTGGCTTTTCATCCTGCGGCTTTATGACAGAGGATGCGGCTTTTGTTTCTTCCGATTTTTCCAGATTATTGATATGATCCGGTTTCTTTTCAATATCCTTTTTCGGATTCATCACTGCGTAATCGCTTTGATCCTCCTCCTTATCATCGTCCAGGGCGAAGATACTGTTATCTTTATTTCCCGTATCCTGCGGCTCATTTTCTCCAGTGATCCTGTTGGATAAATAAACTCCGGTCATCGCTGCAATGACGACAAACAAAATAAAAGAAGCGATTGCATACTGCTTTTGTTGGAAAAATCTGCGTATTTTATTTCTTTTCATTTCACACCATCCACCTTTTTTATTTTATAGATAGTGTTTCCTGAATTGCTAGATATATACGGTCTTTGGTCAGATTTTTCATAATATCTGTAATGGAAAGCGCGTTTGTTACTTTTCCATTACAGCTTGCCAATTTTGGCGTCGTAATAATAGTCTAAAATAGCCTGGTAATCCATGCCCTCTTTTGCCATTTCATTCGCGCCAAACTGACTCATGCCATATCCCGATCCATAGCCTTTCGTCACGATTCGAACCTTTTTATCTATATTTTTAATTGAAAAGCAGGCGGAATTTAAAGAGAGCGCATGGGCAAAGTCGTCTCCGCTGACTGCCTTTTCAGGCAGCTGCACGCTAAGCACGTATGACGCGCTGTCTCTTTTTGTAACCTCCGCAAGCTTTTCCAATTCCTTTGTATTTTCGAATTTAATATCTGGAAATGCCGATTCCAGCTTGTTTTGAAGCTGCTTAAAGCTTAAAAACTCTACTTTCAAAAACCGCTCGCTCTTTAGATCCTGGATGCTTGAGACAGATTTTAAATAAGGCGTTTTTTCTTTTCCATCCTGCAAAAGCGGCTCCCTTGTCTGCCCGGCGCTTACAAAATGATACGGAAGCTGCACCGCTTTTTCCTTATAGGTTAAGATTTCCCCGGAAGTTTCTTCTACACAGCTTTTGAGCAGCTCAAACCTTTTTTGATATTCCTCTGCGCCAAGCGTCTTTCGCAGATCCTCATTTGAAACCCCTTCCGGCTCTGCCTGGTCGTTTTCTTTTGCATAGGCAAGGTTTGTCCGCGCGATCACTGACTGCGCCTTTAACGCCTCTTTTTCAAACGTCACAGGCATTTGCGCCGCCAATAAGGATATCAGCTTTGCCGTATCCTCCTGCCGCGCCTCCTTTTCTGCCCTGGGGCTTTGATCTTTTTTTCCATCCGGGCTTAAAAAATCCCCCTGGACAACAAATGTAATTAAATAAGGAAGGCATATGACAATAATGATCAGTGATAAAATCGTTTTTATTTTCTCCATCATACCTTAATCCTATGATGGATCAGGATCAAATAGAACCAATTTTATTATGAAAAGACAGCTCATCCGAAAGCTTTGCGAACTGATCCAGCGAAAGCTCCTCGCCGCGTATCTGCAAAGGAAGCCCTACACGCTCCATGGCTTCGCATATCTGGCTTTTTGTCAATGAAAGGTTTGGCGCGTTATACAGGCCATTCACCAGCGTTTTCCTGCGCTGGTTAAAAGACGCGCGTATGATGGCAAATAAAATGGCTTCATTTAAAACGGTCACAGCGCGCTTTTGGCCGCAATCCAGGCATATGACCGCGCTCCCCACCTTCGGCCTTGGCATAAAGCAGTTTGGCGGGACGAATGCGACGATATTTGGCTTTGCGTAATACTGCACCGCAAGTGACAACGCGCCATAATCCTTCGTCCCCGGCTGCGCCTGCATACGGTCCGCCACTTCCTTTTGCACCATAACGACCATTCGCTCGATTCCTGCGTTGCTTTCCAAAAGCCCCATGATCACAGGCGTGGTAATATAATAAGGCAGGTTCGCGATCACTTTCATCTTTCCCGCGCCGCTCTCCCTTGCCAAGTTTTTGACATCTAACTTTAAAATATCTCCATGGATGACCGTGACATTTTGATATTCGCTCAATGTATCTTTTAAAATCGGGATCAGATTCTGATCTATTTCCACCGCCGCGACTGCCCCCGCATGTCTGCAAAGGCATTGCGTAAGCGTTCCGATGCCCGGGCCGATCTCTAATACAAAATCGTCCTCGGTGATCCCGGCGGCGGAAATGATCTTTTCTAATACATGCGCGTCTATTAAAAAATTCTGCCCGTATTTCTTTTGAAAATGAAATTGATATTTTTGCAATACCGCAACTGTATTTTGCGGCCTGACCAAATCGAATTCTGACATATCATCCTTTTTCATTTAAAATTTTATCGTACATGCGATACGCGTTGCGGCTTGTTGTTTCTATCACTTCCTGCTCTGGAATATCCTTTATCCGCGCGATCTCCTTTACTACCAAAGGAAGATACGCGGAGCTGTTGCGCTTTCCGCGATAAGGCTCCGGCGCCATATAAGGGCAGTCTGTCTCAAGTAAAATCGATTCCAGCGGGATTTTTCTTACTGTTTCTTTTAGCTTTTTAGCGTTTTTAAACGTAACCACGCCTCCTACGCCGATAAAATATCCCATACGGACATATTCCAGCGCAATTTCTTCTGAATAGGAAAAACAATGGATCACGCCCCGAATCTGATCCGTAAAAGCGTCTTTCATGATCGAAAGCGTGTCTTTTGCCGCGTCTCTGGAATGGATGATCACCGGAAGTCCCGTATCTTTTGCGACCGCAAGCTGCTCTTTAAACCAGTGACGCTGCTGTTTTCTTACTTCCTCGTCCTTTTCCCAGTAATAGTCTAAGCCGATCTCTCCAATCGCCACAACCTTTGGATGGGCTGCCTGACGCTTTAGCCAATCCATACTGGAATCGTCCAGTTCGCCAATCTCGCTTGGATGCACACCCGCCGCGGCATAGACAAACTCGTAGGACTCTGCCAATTGTATGCTCCGCTTTGTCGTCTCTATCGTAGAGCCTACGTTTACGACAGGGCCGATTCCAAGCTCTGGCATGGAATTTAACAGCTGCGCCCTGTCTGTATCAAACTTTTTATCCTCATAATGCGCGTGCGTTTCGAATATCATGCGATCTCCGCTCCAGACGGCATCGGTTTTTCCGGCGTTACAAGCGAAAGCTCTCCCTTTTCATTCTCCGCGCAGAGCAGCATCCCTTCCGAAAGCGTTCCCGCAAGCTTCGCTGGCTTTAAATTCACCAATACCATGACCTTTTTGCCAACCATTTCTTCTGGCGTATAATATTTGCGGATTCCTGAGACGATCTGCTTAACCTGGCTTCCAATCTTTACTTTTGAGCAGAGCAGCTTCTTGGATTTTTCAACCGCCTTGCATTCAATGACTTCCCCTACCTGAAACTGCATTTTTTCAAAATCTTCAAACGTAATCTCATCCTTTGGTGCAATGTCAATGACAGGCTCTCCATCCGCGGCATTTTGCTCATTTTGCGATACGCTTTGCGCGTTTCTTTTCTCATGGAGCGCATTGACTTTATCCATAACCTCTTTTGCGTCCAGCCTTGCAAATAAAATTTCCGGCTTTTCCACTACCTTCGTGCCGCTTTCATAATTTCCAAATGTAGAAAGCATTTCAAACGGCGTTTCTTTTGCGTTCAGCTGCGCCAGTATTTTTTGTGTCGTATCCGGCATAAAGCTCTTTAATAAGGTCGCCCCTGTTACAATGCTTTCTGTCAGATTATACATAATTTCTGAAAGCCTTGGCTTTGCCGATTCATCCTTGCCTAGTATCCAAGGAGTCGTTTCGTCAATATATTTATTGCATCGTTTAAACAGATTAAAGATTTCTGTAATTGCATCCGCCGCGCGAAGCTGCGCCATCTTTTCTGTCACCTTTGCGGCTGTAGAAGTGACTACCGCTTTTAGATCATCATCCACATCCTCTGTCACGCCCGTAGAAGCCACGATCCCGCCAAAATATTTATTGCTCATGGAAATAGTGCGGTTTACGAGGTTTCCAAGCGTATTCGCCAATTCTGAATTTAACCGTTCGATGACTAATTCCCAGGATATTACGCCATCGTTGTCAAACGGCATTTCATGCAGCACAAAAAAACGAACGGCATCCACGCCAAAGAAATCCACTAAATCATCCGCATATATCACATTGCCTTTTGACTTGCTCATCTTGCCATCGCCCTGCAACAGCCATGGATGGCCAAATATCTGTTTTGGCAAAGGCAGGTCCAGCGCCATTAAAAATATAGGCCAGTAAATCGTATGGAAGCGGATAATGTCCTTTCCGATCAAATGCAGATCCGCCGGCCAGTTTTTCTGGAACAATTCCGAAGAATCTCCTTCGCAGTCATAGCCTATGCCGGTAATATAGTTTGCAAGCGCATCCAGCCAGACGTAAATCACATGCTCGTTGTCAAAATCGACCGGAATCCCCCATTTAAACGAAGTCCTGGAAACGCACAAATCCTGCAAGCCTGGAAGCAGGAAGTTATTCATCATCTCGTTTTTCCTGGATACCGGCTGGATAAACTCAGGGTGAGTCTGGATGTGCTCGATCAGCCTGTCTGCATATTTGCTCATTTTAAAGAAATACGCTTCTTCCTTCGCAGGCTTTACTTCCCGCCCGCAGTCTGGACATTTTCCGTCTACCAGCTGTGACTGAGTCCAAAACGACTCGCACGGCGTACAGTACAGCCCCTCATAGGAGCTTTTATAAATGTCGCCGTTTTCGTAAAATTTCTTGAATATCTTTTGAATCTGCTTTTCATGGTCTTTATCTGTCGTGCGGATAAATTTGTCGTAGGAGCAATTCATCATATCCCATATCCTTTTAATCTCTCCCGCGACCTTATCTACATATTCCTTCGGAGTCACGCCGGTTTCTAGCGCTTTTAATTCGATCTTTTGGCCATGCTCATCTGTACCGGTCTGGAAAAAGACCTCATAACCCTCCTGTCTTTTAAAACGCGCGATCGCATCCGCCAGCACGATTTCATACGTATTGCCGATATGCGGCTTTCCTGACGCATACGCGATCGCCGTCGTCATATAATATTTGCCCTTGCTGCCCATTATTCATCCTCTTCTTCAACTATAATATTGAGCCTAACGCCACATTTACTGCAATAGTCCGCATCAATTGGCATTTCCTGTCCGCATTCCGGGCATTTTTGCGTACCTTTGATCTCATTCAACTGCTCTTTCAATTCCTCAATGACCTCTTCCGCCTCTTTGATCAAAGAAACCTGTCCGTATTTTGGCTCCTCATCGTTTTTGTGCTTTTCATAATAGGACTTTCCCATTTCCTGGTAAAGCTTTGTAATATAATCCTGTTTGGAACGTATGTCCATACGGATTTTCGCTATTTCAGATAAATCCTTTGCTTTTTGCGTTGCATCCCTGGATACAGACGCGATCGTGCCGCTGATTTTATCAATAATTTCCATATTAAATAACCGTCCTTTCCTGAAACAATTTACAGTAATTTTATATCATTACTTTCCCATTGGTAACAGTTACACTTATCTGCCATTATAATATGCGGCGCTTTATTTTGCAAGGGATTTCTTTCCAGCCGTTATCTGACGCAAATATACGTCACATAAGCCGCATATTCTATCAGCAAAACCGCCCCCTGCATCCGGCTTAAACAATACCCTCTTTTTGCAAAGAAAAACACTTCCGCGCTCATAATGATCAAAATGCCGATATCGATCATATTTTCCTGGTTAAAGGACAATGGGCTGATCGTCGCGGCAAGCCCAAGGATCAGCAGTATATTGAAAATATTGGAGCCAATGACGTTTCCAAGCGCCATATCCGCCTGGTTCTTCCTGGCGGCCGCAATCGACGTTACCAGCTCTGGAAGGGACGTGCCAAACGCCACAACCGTCAATCCGATCAAATTCTGGCTCATTCCAAATGACTTTGCGATGACGGAGGCCGCGTCTACGACCCAGTCTCCTCCAAAAATGATCGCCGCAAGCCCGCCAGCCATAAATATCAGACATTTTAGCGTAGACAAGTCCTGGATTTCTTCTTCATCCTCTCCGTTCTTTCGGGATTTTTTCGCGCTGTAGACCATCCAGAACAAAAACAGCGCAAAAACCGTAAGTAAAATCCCACCGTCTACACGGTTTACAGACATATTCGTAGCTCCAAGACCAAGCAAAAAAAGCGCCACGAGAATTGAAAACGGAAACTCTCTTTTTAATATGCCCGCCTGTACGGAAAGCGGCATTATGACCGCGCACACGCCGCATACGACCATCAGATTAAAAATATTGGAGCCTACCGCGTTGCTGACCGCAAGCTCGTTGTTATGCTTTAACGCCGCCGTTACGCTGACCGCGCATTCCGGCGCGCTTGTCCCCATTGCTACGATAGTCATGCCTATGATAAATGTGGGAATCCGCATTTTTTTCGCCGCGGCCGCCGCGCCTTCCACAAAATAATCCGCTCCCTTTGTCAACAATACAAATCCCAACACTAATATGACATAACTCAACCAGGATGACATATACAAATTCCCTCCTTTTTCCATTGTCTATTATTTGCTTTTCCACAAATAGAACTGTGGATAGATTAATGGAAATGAAAACTTTTGTCAATCATTTTTTCTTACTATATATAGAGAAACTGGCCTGCTTCTTGACATTTTTTATATTTATGATTATTATTATGCTTAAAAAAAGTAAGGAAAAGGAAAAATGACTTTATATGATGAATTAACCGCCCGTGGCTTGATCGCCCAGGTAACAGATGAACCGGAAATCAAAGAACTTGTAAACAATGGGAAAGCAATATTTTATATTGGCTTTGACCCCACCGCAGACAGCCTGCACGCAGGGCATTTTATGGCGTTATGCTTAATGAAACGTCTCCAGATGGGAGGAAACAAGCCGATCGCGTTAATCGGCGGCGGCACAGGCATGATCGGCGACCCGAGCGGACGCACGGATATGAGGCAGATGATGACTCCTGAAACGATCCAGCACAATTGCGACTGTTTTAAGCGCCAGATGAGCCGCTTTATTGATTTTGCCGATGACAAAGCGCTTATGGTGAACAATGCGGATTGGCTGCTTGATCTAAATTACATTGACGTATTGCGAGACATCGGCCCGCATTTTTCTGTGAACCGTATGCTGACGGCGGAATGCTACAAACAGCGTATGGAAAAAGGGTTAAGCTTCCTTGAATTTAATTATATGATCATGCAGAGCTTTGATTTTTATACTCTTTTTCAAAAATACGGATGCAATATGCAGTTTGGCGGCGACGACCAGTGGAGCAACATGCTTGGCGGCACAGAGCTGATCCGTCGCAAGCTTGGAAAAGACGCTTATGCAATGACGATCAACCTCCTGTTAAATTCAGAAGGAAAGAAAATGGGAAAAACAAGCTCTGGCGCATTATGGCTGGATGCAAATAAAACCTCGCCATTTGATTTTTACCAGTATTGGAGAAATGTCGCGGACGCTGATGTGTTAAAGTGCCTGCGGATGCTGACATTCCTTCCATTGGAGCAGATTGATGAAATGGACAAGTGGGAAGGAAGCAAATTAAACACCGCTAAGGAAATACTCGCATACGAATTAACGAACCTCGTTCATGGAGAGGAGGAAGCGAAAAAGGCGCAAAGCGGAGCCAGAGCGTTGTTTTCCGGCGCAGGAAACACAGAGCATATGCCTGCAACGGAATTAACCGATCATGACCTTACAGACGGCTCCATCGACCTGATTTCCCTTCTTGTAAAATCCGGGCTTGTAAAAAGCCGTTCAGAGGGCAGACGAGCTATTGAACAGGGTGGCGTAACGGTCAACAATGAAAAAATCAGTGATATCAAAACGTCATACACTTCTGATGATTTTACAGCGACAGAATTTATTATCAAACGCGGGAAAAAGAATTTTCATAAAATATTATATAAATCATGACATATAATATCTATTTCTAAAAAATGAGAAAATTTGCTGTTAACGCAGCAAATTTTCTTATACGAGCTTACATGAAAAAAAGACTCTGAATCTTCAGAGTCCTTTTACTTTGTAAAGGCGACTGGCGGATTTGAACCGCCGATCAGGGAGTTGCAGTCCCACGCCTTACCACTTGGCTAAGTCGCCATA
>CANDMI010000057.1 GCA_947385775.1 uncultured Eubacterium sp.
TTGACATTTATCCTGCAATGGTTATAATACAATTAGTGTTTATGAATGGTTTGTTCTTTTCGCAGAGTGCGTTATTCTACGAAAATTTGCCCTGCAAGTTTACAAAAATCGTTTTAAATTTCCGTAAATCCTTTTGTCATTTTTGTAAAATATCTTTTACATCAACTCTCATCCTTTTATCATTTTTGCCAGGCATCCTCCACACCATACTCCGGCTAGGCATAATACAATGCTAAGCGCCACATAAGCTGTCCCTGCCGCGTATTTACTTTTTTCAAATAAGTGATACGCCTCCAACGAAAATGTTGAAAATGTCGTAAATCCTCCGCACACGCCTGTTTTGAAAAACAGAACAAGATTCGTGGATGAACTGCCGCTTTCCGCAAATATGCCTGCTATAAATCCTATGGCAATGGCGCCAAATACGTTTGTCAGCAATGTAAGCGCCGGAAATTCTCCATGTATAGGGATAAGACTGATCGCATATCTTAGGCAGGCTCCTAATCCACCGCCTAATGCGACAAAAATAAAATCCATAAATCAGCCTCCTTTACCGCTTCCTCAATAAAACACATAAACAGCCTCCTTTACCGCTTCCTTATCAACATACACATCAGGAAAATCCCAATCTGGAATGCGAGTATCGCGGGCATACCGAATACGAAGCGCCAATGCTTTGTTTTATGCCGAAACAGATACATCCCCGCCAATGTGCCGATGCTGCCGCCAAGAAAGCTTATGAGAAAAAGCTCTTTTTCAGGCGCTCTCCAAGCGTGTTTTTTTGCTTTTCGTTTATCAATCCCCATCACAGTCAATCCGATGATGTTCATAATTCCAAGATATAGGATAAAAAGACATAATCTATTTTCCAACAATAAAACGCTCCTCCCATAGTCGCTTATCACAGTGTATAAATCTAATTTTTAAGCTCCATATCGCTGCGCACGCTTTGCATCTGCCAATTCAGACTGTAATTTTTTGCCACAATTTTATTCGTTCCCCGAAACTTCATTCTGACTGGCATTCTGCGCGTTTTTCTCTTTCAGATAAAAGATCAGATCATCCGGGCTTGCATGATACAATTTGAAAAATTTCAACAGATTTGACATTTTGTATTTCGTACTGATTCCGGTTATCAAATAGATACCATCCGCTATCTTGGCGCATTTTCTTGACATTCCCTCTGTTTTTGCCACAACATGCATTGTCAGGTCTACATTTTCATCATCTGAAAAAGCCAATGAGGTAAGAACAGACTCATCTTCCTGATGAAGCATCCTTATCATGCGCTGATAAGCGTCCGCCCAGGAGTTTACCGGCTGTTCCGCTCCCTTATATGTAAATTTGCTTATCTGCCTGCCGGTCAGATCTACATCATCGCCTAAAGAAACGCTGTCCATCGGTTTTTCTTTCGGCCTATAAGACGTCGCTGCATAGGGCCATATATTTTTAGCAAGATTCATCAATTTAACGTCTCTTTTTACAAGCTCTGCTTCTGTCCATCTATCTTGTTGGCCTATCCATTGGTTCATCCTAAGCCCGCTGTCTTTAAAACCTATTCCATGCCCCGTCTCATGATCTACGAGCGTTTTCTTCACCTCAAAAGGCTCGTTGCTGTATTTAGAATTATATGCCGTCAAAGTAAGATTTGCGATTCTGTGAAGCCATGTAGCGTGCACGGTCTTATAATCCTCTCCAAGTTCCTCTATCCATGCCGGCGTTAAATACTGTGGCATGATATGTTCTACCGAGTATGTGCCATTCTCGATATGCTTATAGACATCCTTTGTTTCTTTTGTTCCAAAATTTTCAAATCGTTCCAGAATATAGGCGCGATATTTACCACGCATATTGTAAATATTCTTCCCGGACAATGCCGCTTCAAATTCTGCGTCATCTGGAAACCTGCCACTCTCTTTTTTTGAAATCAGAGTATATTTCATTTTTTCTACATAATCCTTATAACTGCCGTCATACCGGAGAATCTCTTTATTCAAATTCAAAAAAATCTTATTCAGCGCATTTGTCGCCACATCACAAATATTACGCCTGAACAGATAATTTTCGACTGTACGAAAAATCTCATGCATTTCCTTAAGCCCTATGATGTTTTCATAAAATATTCTAAGAGCTTCAAGGAAAAACGGGCGTGTGACCGTAGTTTCCAGCCAGTTTAGTCGCCAAATGGAATCTCTGATATCTTCGTCCAGTTTATGGTCGATTTTTTCATAAGAGGAACCAGCCGCCAGAAGTATCTCATAATACTTCGCATACAAAAACAGATCCTCTAAAAGCTCCTTCGCCAAAAGCTTCCCGCCCTCTTCTATGTAGTTTTCAGAAGCATACGTTTTAAAAACCTCATATACATTATTTATGGATGGCGTAGCCTGTGTTTTTATACTCAGATAATCTCTGACAAACATACTTACATTATACTTTGTTGCAAGCTCAATCGGATTCCAGTATTTCTCATAAAGATCATTCTGTTCATCCTTCCCCTGTCCCATAAGCATGAAATTTCTAATCTTATCTCCCTCGGTCAGATCAAGCCCAGTAGAGTTTAGACTTTCAAAAATCAGCTGTGGATTGTCATCATGATTCAATTCTATACTTACAATCTGCAAACGCTGAATCGATCTAAAAAGCTCATCGATCGAAATCTCTTCCTTTTGGATGCGTTTATAAAAATACTCATAATTGATGGTGAGGTTCGAATTTTTATAGTATTCCTCCTCATCGCCAAACAATTTGCGAAATGCCTTGCTATCATTTTTTACTGGCTTTAGCTTGATCCTTGTTTCTTCCTCAGCATATTCATCCACCAAATATGCCTTATAAATCTTCTCCGCCCTTTTTGCGTTTTCAGATACAAGTATCCCCTTTTCAAGAATATTTCTCATTGCAAGCATTAAAAGAGAGATTGTCGTAAGCCTTTGCTGTCCGTCAATAATCAGATAGTCATGCGTAGAAGTATCGCTATCCATATCATAAACGGATACAATGCTCCCGAAAAAATGATATTTCCTATTATCCTTTATCACCTTGATCAGATCTTCATAAAGCCGTTTGCAATTTGCGATCTTCCAGTCATAGTTTCTCTGATATACAGGAATTAAAAATCTTTTATCCGCTCCGTCCATAAACTGAAGCAGCTGTCTTGCATGTCCGTCCATAACCTACCTCCTCTCAAGCTTTTGGACCAGTTTCATTAGCGTCTTAACCCGGAAACCAGATATGAATCTGAAAAGCGTTCCCATCCTCCGCCGTTGCCCTAATCTTTCCGCCGTGAGATAGGACGATCGCTTTTGCAACGGAAAGGCCGATCCCATAGCCGCCCGTCTGGGAATTTCTGGACTCGTCCGTACGGTAAAACCGGTCAAATATATGGGCCAGCGCATCCCCACTGACGGGAGTTAAGGTTTTATTGGAAACCTGTAGGCAAAGGGATTTTCCCTGCTGGAAAAATGTAAGGGACACCTCCTCTTTTGGGGGAGAATATTTAAACGCGTTATCTAGTAAAATCGAAATCAGCCTTTGGATCTCTTTAGGATTTCCTTTGCCGGACAGCATCGGCTGGATGGAGCAGGAAAGCCTCTTATTCTGGCTTTGGGCTACGGCTTCAAATGGCGCCGCCGCTTCGGATACGATATCGGAAAATGGCATTTTTATCCAATGCGCCATGTCCTTTGGCTCTTCCATTTTAGCCAGATATACAAGGTCGTTGGTTAGCAAGGTAAGCCGATATGCCTGTTTTCGGATATCGGATAAGCATTCGTTTTCTCCAAAATCCATCTCCAACAAATCGACATTAGCGTTTATAATCGTAAGCGGGGTTTTAATCTCGTGTCCGGCGTCGGTAATGAACCGTTTTTGCTTGTCGTAGCTTTCTGCCACAGGACGCAGGATTTTTCCCGCAAAAAACAAGATCACCCAAAAGACCGCGGCTAAGCCAAGCAAGGACATCCCAACGCTTGCCACAAAAAAAATCCAGGAGGAATGAAGCCTGCGGCTACAGTCTAAAAATGTGATCCGTTCGTCTTTTCCTTCCGCGTAGCGCATATACCGGAAATAACCCAAAAACCCGTGGGTTTCTTTCTTTCCATGCACCTGACTGGCATACGAGATCGCAGCCCTGCGGTCAACCGACGCGATACGGGCGGTGTCCGTTTGTATGACCTTTCCTTTTTCATTGAACAGAACCGAAAAATAGCGGGTTTCGTAAGGGGTTTCCTTGGACATATGTGGCGGCATCCTGCCTTTCATGTCTGGAAAAAAGCCCTTGTTTTTGGAAAGAAGCTCTAACGTGCTGTCCGCTTCTTTTGCAAGCGCGGCATAATTTACCGCATTCATGCCGATTACGATCGCCGCAAGCAAAACCGTAAGGCAGAGCATCGAAAGCGCGACAAATTTATTTTTCAGCCGTTTTATCATGAACCGATCTCCTCTAAGGAATAGCCGATATTTCTGGAAACTTTGATCTGGACGTTCGCATTTAGCGCCGTAAGCTTTTTCCTTAAATAGGAAATATACGCCCAGACCACATTGATCTGCGCGTCGCTGTCATACCCCCAGATTTTTTCCATCAGACGCTCCGCGGATATGATATGATGCGGGTTTGTCATGAAAGTTTCGATCATCTGAAATTCCTTATTCGCCAGCCGAAAGCTCCCATACGCCGACGACAGCTCAAAGGTCGCCCGGTCGAGGGTAATGTTGCCTACGCAAAGCTTTGTCTGAACCTGGTCTTTCGTGCGGGTGATCGCGCGGATCACCGCAAGCAGCTCTTTTGTCTGAAACGGCTTTGTTAGATAATAATCCGCTCCGCTGTCTAATCCAAGCGCCCTATCGTCCACCTCGGATTTCGCGGTAAGGAGCAAGACCGGAATCTGGCATCCAAGCTCCCGAAGCTTCCTTAAGACGGCAATCCCATCCATTTTCGGCATCATGACATCCAAAACGGCAGCGTCATAATTGCCCGTTTTTAAATATTCCAACGCGTCTTCTCCATTGTAAACGGCATCGGCGGAATAGTTGTTTTTTTCAAATATCTTGATCATAACCCTTGCTAAGGGCTTTTCATCTTCGGCTAACAGTATGCGCATACATTTACATCCTTTCTTTCTGACACTTACCGCCTTACTGCATCACAATTTCGCCCCTTCGTAATCAAATTTCTTCCCATATTTTATCACGCGTAATGAAACGAATTAAATAACATGGCTACTCCTATTTTTCCTATTCTTCTAAATGGCCTTTATGCAACTTTTGAATAATCAATGATCGAAACTTCACTCGCCATTTTCTCAGCCATTAAAATAATTTCGTCAATTTTTTCCAAAACCTCTGTGTTAAACAACACCTCGCCGCACTGTTTGCACTCTACACATGGTACATTTTTAATAATCAAGACACAATTTTTTAACACTGTTGTGTATGTGGTTACGGATTCTTCCATTCCACCGCTTTTACAAGAAAAACATTTCATCATTTTTCGCCCTCCTAGTTTTTAAATCATTTCAAATCTTTACACTCGCAGGACACAAACCGCAAAACCAATTCCGAAAAACACCGGGCAGCGCGACGCCGCCCGGCTGGTCAGAAATTTTCATTCGCTCTGTTTTCGTAAGAAAACTATTCTACCATCTGCACCTTGATCATATTCGTCGTTCCCGCGATCCCAAGCGGAATCCCGGACGTAATGACTACCAGCTCCCCGGATTTTAATACGCCCTCGTCCCTTGCCTTGTTTACCGAACGGTTAAACAATTCCAAAACGTCGTTTTCCTCGTCGATCAAGATCGGACGGACTGCCCAGGACAGGTTCAGCTGCCTGCTTACCTTTTCATCCGTTGTACAGCCAATGATCATACAGCTTGGGCGGTATCTGGAAATCATGCGGGCGGATGTGCCGGATTTTGTGACCGTTACAATCGCGCGGGCGTTTAGGTCATGGGCGGTCGTACAGGTCGCATGGCAGATCGCATCCGTAATATTTGGGTTCGCGGTCCTTTGGTAGCCAAAGAAACGACTCCTATAGTCGATGTCCCGCTCTGTGCGTTCGGCAATCCGCACCATCATCTGCAAGGATTCCACCGGATATTTGCCGGCTGCGGTTTCACCGGAAAGCATGATCACGCTTGTGCCGTCGTAGATCGCATTTGCAACGTCGGTAGTCTCCGCACGGGTCGGCCTTGGGTTTTTCATCATGGAATCTAACATCTGCGTAGCCGTAATGACTTTTTTTCCGGCTGCGTACACTTTTTTTATAATCATTTTTTGGATGACCGGGACTTCCTCTGTCGGGATCTCCACGCCCATATCGCCTCTGGCGATCATAATGCCGTCCGAATGCTCGATGATCTCGTCGATATTGTCCACGCCTTCGCCATTTTCAATCTTAGAGATGATCTCAATGCCTTCCCCGCCGTTTTCCTCTAACAGCTTTCGGATCTGCAATACGTCGTCGGCGCGCCTTACAAAGGACGCGGCGATAAAATCAAAATCGTTTTGTATGCCAAATAATATATCGCCCTTATCCCGCTCGCTCAAATATGGCAAAGACAGACGCACTCCCGGCACATTCACCCCTTTGTTGTTGGAAACAAAGCCGCCATTTAAGACGCGGCAGACGATATCCTCGCCCTCTAACGATTCCACGGTCATCTCGATCAGCCCATCGTCGATCAAGATCCTTGTCCCCTCTTTTACATCGTGACACAGCTCTTTACAGGTAATGGACACCTGCCGCTCGTTTCCTTCCACATCCTGATTACAGAGCCGAAACGTCTGGCCCGGCTTTAACTCCACCTTTCCAGCCGCAAAGGTTTTTACACGGATCTCAGGCCCTTTTGTATCCAGGAGGGCCGCAACCGGCTCATTGAACTTTTTACGCGATTCCCTTAGCGCATGAAGCCTTTTTGCATGCTCCTCATGCGTGCCATGGGAAAAATTAAAGCGCGCTACGCTCATGCCCTCCTGCACCAGCTTGTCTAAAATCCCCGGCTGGTCTGTCGCCGGCCCTAACGTGCAGATAATCTTTGTCTTTGTCATAATGCTTTCTCCTTTTCTATATTTTTTAACAGCCGCCCCATTCATTGAATGTGGCTGCAACTTACGATTTCATGCGGTACGCATGGTTTAACGGCCCGTTTCCGCGCCCAAGGTTAAGCCCGTCTAAAAGCGCGCCTGTAACGTAATCCTTTGCCCTTTGCACAGCGTCGACAAGCGAAAGTCCCGCCGCAAGGCCACATGCGATAGCCGACGACAGCGTACAGCCCGTCCCATGGGTGTTTTCCGTTTTCACCTGCTTTCCCTCAAACCAGTAAAACTGCTCTCCATCGTAAAGAAGGTCGTCCGACACATCGGATAAATGCCCGCCTTTACAAAGTGTCGCGCAGCCAAAGCTATGGTAGATCGTTTTCGCCGCCCTTTGCATAGAGGACTTGTCTTTTACCATGCAGGCAGACAACGCCTCCGCTTCCTGGATGTTTGGCGTTAGCACGCTGGCAAGCGGATACAGCCGCTTTTTCGCCTGCGCCATAGCCTGCGCCTGCATCAGCCGGTCCCCGCTTGTGGACACCATGACCGGATCGATGACCAAATTTTTCACATTGTATTCCTTAAGCTTTCCGCTGACGACAGAAATCCCCTCTTTCGAGCAAATCATGCCGACCTTTACCGCTTGCGGCTGGATATCGGAAAACACGGCATCCAGCTGCGCACTGACGCACTCCGGCGCGGTTTCCCAAATGCCAGACACCCCTGTCGTATTTTGCGCCGTCAACGCCGTAATAACGCTCATTCCATATACGCCGTGCGCCGCCATTGTTTTTAAATCCGCCTGAACGCCCGCGCCTCCGCTGCAATCACTCCCGGCGATCGTTAACACTATATGCATGTTTCCTTCCTTCTGATCCTTATTTTATGACATACAAAAATCTCTCCTACCATTATACATGCAAACCATAAAAAACAGCAAGCTTAAAATTACTGTAATTGGTATTTTTAAGCTTGCTGGTGCATTCGATCCTATAATTATTAAAAACGCCTCTCTAAAAATTCCCCCCATTCCATCCCCATTTATCGCATCCTTCGTATTTCACATAAATGCGGTCCTTCGGTATCCGCAATTCCTCTTCGTATATGTCGCAGACGGATATGGTCATTTCGTCAAGGCAGCTGTCTGGAATGGAGCCAAACACCTTCACCTCTATCATGGCTGTCGGTTTGGAATTATCGCCGCTAAAATAAAGGTCGCAGTTGTCTGCAAATTCCAGCATCAGCCATCTTTCTGACTTCCCTGGAATGATGGAGATCGCTTTTCCGAGCTTTTGCTTTACGGATTCCTTTTGGGCGCCTGTCATAGGCACGCTGACTTTTGAATTGATAAATGGCATGATCTTTTCCTCCTTCATGTCGGCTTTTCGCCTTTTTCTTTCCTTATATATTACCCTTTTATGGCGAATCGCACAACCCAAATATTTTAAAACGCCTTTTTGATGCTAAGGATATTGTGCCCGTCCTTATATTCATAAGAAATTTCGTCCATGCTCTTTTTTACCATATAAATCCCAAGCCCGCCGATCTCGCGCTCCTGGGCGCTTAGGGTCACGTCCGGGTCTTTTCTGGCAAGCGGGTCGTAGGCTAAGCCGTTGTCGATAAACGTCACGACAACGGAAAGAGGGTCTTGCACCACATCCACGCGCACCGTCGCCGGGCCGACCTTTGGGTTATAGGCGTAATGCGCGATATTTCCAAAAAGCTCGTCGATTGCAATGTCAATCTGCATTTGCGCTTTCATCGGGCATCCAAGCTCCTCCAGCTGCTCGTCCACAAAGCTCGTTACTTTTTCAATATTTTCCACCGTGGCGTCAATTGTTAATTCCTTCATCGCTCATCCTCTCTTTATATTCCAGGCACAGCATCGTGATATCGTCAAACTGCGGCGCCTTCCCTACAAACCCATCGATATCCTCTTTTATTTTTACAAGCAGCTCCCTTGGCGACAGGGCGGTGTTTTTCTTTAAAACCTCTTCGAGCCTTGACATGCCGTACAGCTGCCCGTCGGCGTCTGTGGCTTCCGTCACGCCGTCGGTATACTGGAACAGCCGGTCGCCAGGGGATAGCTGCATCGTGCCGCATTTATAGCGCATCCCCTCCATTCCGGCAAGCACAAAGCCCGCGCGTATCTTATACGGCATAAAGCATTCGTCCTTTTTACAGATAAACGGAATTTCATGCCCCGCGTTTACAAATGTAAATTCACCGCTCACCAGATCCAGCACGCCCTCAAACGCCGTGATAAACAGCCCCTCGCTGTTGGATTCGCACAAAAGGTCATTTACCGTTGTAAACACCTCTCCCAAATCCCTGCCAGGCTGGGTGTGGTCTTTGATCAGCGTCTTTCCGATGACCATAAACAGCGCAGCCGGCACGCCTTTTCCAGACACGTCCGCCATAACGACCGCCAGATGCCTTTCGTCCACCATGAAAAAATCGTAAAAGTCGCCGCCGACCTCCTTTGCCGGGTTCATCGTGGCATAGATGTCAAATTCCGCCCGGTCCGGAAACGCCGGGAAAATGCCTGGCAGCATATCCGCCTGGATCTGCGTCGCGATGGACAGCTCCGCTCCGATGCGCTCCTTATCCGCGGTAACGGCGGTTAAGTTTTCCACATATTCTACGATATCCGTTTCCATCTTTTGGACTGCCTTTGCCAAAACCCCGATCTCATCGTTTTTCTTAATGGCTGACAGCTTATCCGACGGGGCGCTGGTATCCGCGAAGCGCTTGGCCTCGTCGGTAACGGCAAGGATTGGCAAAAGGATTTCCCGGTATAAAAACGCGCTGTATACAATAAGGAACAATAAAACCGCCGCCAAAACGCCAAGCAGGGTGTCCTTCACATACGTATTGCGCGCGTTTTCCAGCCTGGTCATGGCCTTTTCCACCCCAAGGATCGCCACGATCTCTCCTTTTTTATCGTAAACCGCAATGCCCGCCGTCGTATGCGCCCCCGACTCCTGGGAATAGGAGTACAGGTACTCTGTGGCGCGCTCGCCCTTTGTGATGATGTTTCGCACGTTGTTGACGTATTTTTCATCCACGCCAAGCGCGGTATAGCCAAGGGGATAGCGCTCAAAGCCGCTTTTGGAATTGACCGAATCATAAATATACGTAAGCGTGCGGTAATCCGACGTGTCCACTTTTGCGACATAAATAAGCGTCGTGTCCGTAGCGTCCACTAACGCGTCCAGCTGGCTCTCGATTTTTAAATATTGCGCATCCCGCTTCCCGGTGGACAGGTATTCGTCAAATTTATCCGGGTTTAGATACCCTGCCGCCGTCTCCGCGATCTCATACGCCGAGTCGTTATACTGCTGCTCCAATACAGACGTAAATTCCAAATACCCCATGACGCTTATGATCGCCCCAAGCAGCATTCCAAATATCACAACGCCTATGGTAAGCTTTCCTGTAAGCCCGGTAATCCTTTTTTTCATTCCTTCCTCCCTTTTATGCGCGCTTAGCCGTCCAGCCTGTGCCTGTCAAAAAACTGTATTTTTTCTTTCGTGTTTAAAATACAGACCTGCTTATTCTGCCCGGTCTGCCTGCCGATTTTTTCCAAATATTGTTCGTAGCGCCCAAAGCTGCCCGCCATTAAATAACAGATCCGCGCTTCTTTAATCTCCTTCATCCTCCGGCATCCCAGATACTCATAGTTCACGCCGCAAAGACACTCATCCAACACCTCCTGCGCATAAGCAAGCGGGCAATCCAAAGGTTTCTGACATTCCAGGTAAAATAAATAGCCTGGCAATACGTCCGACACATCCTCCCTTACGCAATACCCTGTAATCTCGCAGTTCATGCGCACAGAAAACTGGCGGATAGCCTCGGCAAGCTGCTCCTGGTTGCTCTTTTCCCCGGCGATGTTCATGATCTGGTTTTTGCGGTAGCAAAACCGCACAACCGGAGCTTTCTCATACCAGCCCACCACCTGCACCACATCCCCCATGCAGTAGCGGTACAGCCCGGAATGGTTTGTAAAGATCAGCTCATAGCGCCCGCCCAAACGAAGCTCCCATAAAAACAGAGGCCGCCCCTGTTCCTTTTCTTCTTCTTCTTTTTCCTTTTCATTTTCATTTAAAAGCGGAAGAAATTCAAAAAAGCCGGCCTGTGGGAAAAGAATATAAGCATCCGCCCGGCCCATCCTTTCGGCAACGCCAAATATGCCCTCTGACGCGGCGTACGCGTAGTGATAGATCGGCACGTCTCCCGCGTACGTTTCCATTTTCTTCGTATAATAAGAAAAGGCCCGCCCGCCAATCGCCAGTATATAGCGCGCGTTCGGCCAAATCTTTTTTACCATGCCGCATTTTAGCCGCTCATAAGAAAGTAAGCGAAGCTCTTTCGCCCGCGCCGGGTTTGGCGGCAGCTTTTCTGTGACAAATTCCCGCCACTTTTGGCTGATGCAAACGCCCGAATCCACGCCGCCATGCTCCATATCAAAAAGCAGCGTTTCCCAATTTCGCCAGATATAGTCCATAACCCCGGCGACCCGGTTGATAAAAACGCCGTGTATGGCGCGAATGGAACGACGCGCCAGCGCAAACCGCGCCTTTACGTAAAGAAGGTCCTCTAACTTTTTCGGAAACAACACTTCCTTTGGCACGCAGTAATCCCCCGCGTCAAACTCCCCGTCCCGGTCAAGCCACTGGTAAACGCAGCCGGAACGGATGCCATTCATCACGCCGTTTTCCATACTGGTTTTTGCAAATTCCCCGATCTGGAAAATATCGCCAAAAACCTCCTCCTCGCAAAGCCCCTTATAATAATTTCTCGCCATGCCAAAGGGAACGCCGTAGGCATAAATATATTGAAGCCTTAGATCCGTTTCCGTAAGGGGCAGGTACTTTGCCTCCCCGGTGGTGCCGGAGCTGATACAGTAATATATCGCAGGCTCTTTTGTCAAAAGCCCGTTTTCGCCGTCGATCATCCGCCTGATATACCCCTCATAATCCGCGTATACCGAAAGCGGCGCCATTTTTTGATATTCCAGCGGGCTTTTTATTTCCCCAAAGCCATATTTTTTTCCATATTCCGTATCCTGGTTACGCCGCAATAGCCCGATAAGGAGACGCGTCTGCACGCTTTCCGCCTGCTTCGAGCTGCTATTTAGGGCAAATAACGCTTCCTGCCCGAGCCTGCCATAATTCGTTTTCATCTCTCCTCCGTCACTTCTTTATCGGTAAACCGCGTATTTCATTCATATAAATATCTGTAGGGTGTTCATTCCAAACGTCCGCTGGTACATCGCCGTTTCCACTAAGTCCTCGATCATGCGAACGCCCATAAATAAATCGTCCCACTCCCCCCGCTCTCCCTCCACAGGGGCTAACGGATTAAACTCCTTTCCGTCATAACGGATGCGGATGCCTATGACCCCGTCTAAAGAATACACCCGCAAATCAAAGCTTACGCCGCTTTTCGAATTGACCGAAGCGATCACGGTCATAAGCTCCTCCATCGCCAGGCTCACGCGCATGACCTGCTTTGGCAGCATGTCGTTTTCCTCGCAAAACACCGTGATCTTGCTGCTGGCGCTGCAAATATCCTGCGCGTCGTCATGGACGGAAAAATTGATCACCCTGCCGTTTTCTTCTAATGTATGGTCCATCAGCAGATAACGGGAGAGGTTTTTATGAAAATGATGGTAAACGCCGGTGGCGATAAACCAGGCAAGCAGCGTTAAGATCTCTCCGAAAAATAAAAACAGCCAGGGATTTTGTTTTTCCAAACAGAGCAAATACAAACTTGCGCAGGGCATGATAAACACGCGGAATAATATCACAAGATTCGCCCACATCGCATGACCCGACACATTGTAATAGCCGGATAAAATACAACAAAGCAGCGCCGGAGCCATGCCAAGAGCCATGCAAAAAAAGGCGAACCTTAAAGAAACTGACAGACCGTAAGCTCCCGCGATCAGATCCGCGCCCGCAAGGATAACCGCAGAAAATAATAGACAGCACGGCATCCCGCTCTTTACCTGTCTTTTTAACAGCATAAGAGCGCTTTGGTTGTCATGCTCCCCGCTGTATATGCCAAGCATCGCCGACGCTGCCTGGGGCACGCCGCCTGTGACGCTTTCGGCAAACGCGCTGATGCAGTTTAGCGCCGTAAACGCCGCCACAAGCTCACTTCCGCCGTATTCTAATAAAAGCGCGTTGACCGCCATTACCCGAAGCGTCTGAAACAGGTTGTTCATCGCAGAAGGGCTGCCCGCCTGCAAAATATCCAAAAACGCCACCTCTTTCACGGAAACGCAAAGCCCGATCTGGAAGCTGCTTTTTTTATCGCACAGCCAGAAAAACCCAAGCAGGCAGGACGCCGCCGTCGCCACGACGCTTGCAAGCGCGGCGCCCGCCACGCCCATGTCAAAGGCGTACAAAAACAATATGTCCAAAAACACGTTTCCCGCGCCCATAACAAGCATCATCCATGTCACTTCGCGGTTTCTCCCATCCAGCCTTAAATACCAAAACGGGATATAAATCAAGATCTTTGGCAAAGCCCCGGCAAGCGTCACGCCGGTATACTCCATCACAAGATACGACGCTTCCCCTTTTGGACACAAAAACGCGGTAAGGGGCTTTATGCCAAAAAGCCCTGCTGCGGTAATGACAACCGAACCTAACGCGCACCAAAACACAGACATCTGATACAGCTTTTGCGCCCTGCCCGTCTGGTTATTGCCGATCTCTTTTGCCGAACAGACCGCCGTACCGGAGACGATAAAAGATCCCACGATGCACAATACAAGGTAAACAGGCAAACTTAAATTAATCGCGGCTAAGGCATCCGTCCCAAGCCTTTGCCCGACCAGGACGCCGTCCGCGAGGATATTGATATTGCCGCTTAAAATGGACAGCATACAGGGAACCAGCGCTTTTTCATACGCCTTTTTTAAAAATTGCTCATTTTGCTCCAGCGATACCGCCGACACCTGTCCGCTCATAATCTCTCCATAATCTTATTTGAGAATCCGTTTATTCAATCGTAAGGATATCCGCAAAGCCAGTGACTTCAAATATTTCCATGATCGTTTCATTTACATGGGTGACTTTCATGCCGCCCTGCTTGTTCATCCGCTTTTGCGCCCCTAAAAGGACGCGCAGCCCCGCCGATGAAAGGTAATCCAGCGCGCTCATATCGATCACAAGCTCCGCCACCCCGTCTAAGCTGCCCGAAAGCGCCTTTTCCAATTCCGGAGCCGAGGTCGTATCCAGCCTTCCTTCCAATGAAACGTTTAACTGCTGCCCGTTTTTGTTTTCTGTAATCTTCATACCGCTTACCTTTCCTTTCTTTATTTATGTTTTCTTTTATTATGTTTTCTTTATTAATGCTTTCTTTGCCATGAAAAAGAAAGCCCCGCCGCTTAGATATTAGATATTTATATTTAGCTCGATCACCGTATTATTCATATTCAACACCCGCATATACTGGAAATTGGAAGCCATCTTTCGGATCAGCGCAATGCCGCCCAACGTAACCGCCCCTTCCTCCTTCGGGCTGTATTCTAGCGGGTTAAACGGCACGCCGTCGTCCCGTATCCGCAGCATATATTTATCATCCTGTATCGTAAAGTTTAAGTCCATGTAATTTTTCCTGCCGTCTAGGTAGCCGTACTTTACGATATTTGCGGCAAGCTCTTCCACCGCAAGGCCAAGGATGTTCGCGTCCCTTTCTGAGATGCCGTTTTGCTTACAAAAGGAAAACAGCCTTTCGCGAAAAGCGATGACTTCATTTAAATTGCTTTCCACTGAGCAGTCCAAGGATTTTTCGTCGGACACCTTAGGGAGCATATAAACGCCCCCAGGCGCATACCTGCCTTTTTTTTGTCCCAAGATCCGCCATGCGTTTGCAAATAAAACCGACGCGGCTTCGCTAAACGCCGCCATAAAGCATACGCCGTAAATCCCCCAAAGATAGATCCCGACAAGCGTAAGCGGCACGATAAGCGCAAAGCCCTGCAACACCGTAACTACGGTGGAAAGCCCGGCTTGCAGTATCGTCTGGTAATAAGCCATCAAAAATTTATTGAACACATAAAACGGGAAGCCGCAGGCAAAAATGCGAAGCGCCGTCTTACAAAGCGAGAGCATTTCTCCCGACGTGATCCCAAAAAGCCCCGCGATGGCCTGGGGAAAGGCGAAGAAAAACGCCATCAATAATACAATCGCAAAATAGCTGTAGGCAAGCGCCCGTTTGCATAAAACACGGATGCCGTAATAATCCCGCTCCCCGTAAAGAATGCCCGCAATGTTTTGCACAAGCCCGATCACGCCCCCGACGCACAGCTCCGCGATCAGCACCGCGTTGGCGCAAACGGAATACACCGCCATCGGGTCGTTTCCCAAAATCCGCACGATCGCGGAATTGATGATCACCGATTTTAACGCGCTCATCAGCGTAAAAGCCGCGCTTGGAATCCCGGCTTTTGCGGAAAGCGCCGCGTAGCTTATCGCGTTTTTGTCTAACTTACAAAGGCGCAGCATCCTTGCCTTTGAGCGAAAATACGCTGCCACGGTCACCATCCCCGCAAGATAGCCGATCACGGTTGAAAGCGCGCTCCCGGCCATTCCCAAATGGAACCCTTTGATAAATATAAAATCCAGCGCCAGATTGACTACATTTGCAATGATAAAAAGCGCGCTCCCAAGCTGCGGATGATTGTCCGCGTTCATAAAATAGCAAAAGATAATGGCAATGGTAAGGATCGGTATCCCCGCAAAATTGACCATGATATAAGGCTCCGCTAAAGCCGCCAGCGCGTCGTTGCCGCATAGCGCGTAAGACAGCGGCTTTGGCAGAACCGGCGCAAACAGCGCGAATACGCCGGAAATTGCCGCGCCTGCCGCCAAAGACGCGCTAAATGCCCCGTTTGCTTTTTCAAGCTCCCGCTTGCCAAGCTGCACTGCCGCCTCCGCGGCGCCGCCCATGGCAAGCATCATCGCGGGCATTTGCAGCAGCAAAAGCGCCGGGACGGAAATTTCGATCGCGGCCATCGCCTCCGCCCCCAAAAGGTTGCCCACGATCATTCCATCCACCACATTTCCAAGCTGCATCGCGACGGTCATCAGTATCGACGGCAGAATGTACTGATGTATCTTTTTATTGATCAAATACGCATTTCTTTCCATTTATCCTTCCATTTCCCTTTCCTTCCAATAAAGCGGCTGTCTTCCGGTCCCAAAAAATCAACGTTCCCGCGTTTTTTGGCATTTACAGTCTGCCATCGAAAAATCCAAGCGTCTCTAGCGCGGTCAGGGCGTTTTTCAGATAAACCGAATCCGGCATCGGCCATTTAAAGCCAAGGCGGTATAACGCCTTTGTCGTAAAGCTGTTATCCGCGTCAATGTATGCCGCGCTGTTATCCGCGTCGCTGGACGCATAGGCGATAAGCCCGGAGATCAGCTCATTTTTCTCCTCGTTTTCCAAAGCCGCCTCAAACGCCTGCTGGAACGCCTTGTCGCTTACGACCGCTACCGGGATGCCGGAGGCGTTCATCTGCTCGATTACATCCGCCATCTGGATCAGATAGCTGCTGTACGCATGAAATACATGGAAGCCCTCCTTTGTCGCGCAAAGCCTTACGATGGCTTCCGCCGTGGAATCGATCGGCGAAAACTCCGTTGGCGTATCCAACATCGATACCGGGAACCTGCCAAGCGCCACATAGCCTCGCAGCGTCCGCATAAACCCGTTGGTCACAGAATTGATCTGGAACTCCCCGTCGCTTGCGCGGCTCATTAAATTCCCAACCCTTATGACCTTTCCTCTCATTCCTGCGGCTACGGCCTCCAAAACCGCTTTTTCCGCCTTAAATTTCGTGTCAATGTATTTATTCGTAAGGCTCTGTCCGAAATACAGCTCGTTTTCATGCAGCTTTTTCTCCGGCGGGAATTTGCCGCCGATATTTTCCCCGGCGATGCTGACCGTGGAAATCTGCACCAGCTCCCGTCCGGTCTTTTCGCACAGCGAGATCAGGTTCAAAACGCCCTGGTAATTCACCTGCTCTAACGTATCGTCGGCGGAAAAATGCTTTACGCAGGCCGCGCAGTTGATGACCCTGTCAAAATCGTATTTAGAAAGCTCCTCCACCTTCGTCTTATCTGTGATGTCTCCCTCGATCAGCCGAATGCGGTTTCCAAAAAGCTCCTCGTATGGATCGTCAAAATAATACACCAGCACGCTTTTTAGCCTTCGCTCCAACGACGGCGCGCGGCCTTTTCGCACAAGGCAGTATACCGTAGCGTCCTCATAAGCCTTCTCTTCTAATATATGCTTTAAGATATGCGCTCCCAAAAATCCGTTCGCGCCTGTAAGCAGGACATTTCCCAAAGCGGCAGGCTCTATCTCGTCTACATATTCCACCGTGTTGCGGTCTAAGGCTTTAGGAAGCCCCTGGCTGTTTTCCTCGGACGAATCCGCTAAGCCCTGGCGGTCAGCTAAGCCTTCCCCATTCTCCTGGCGCAGCTTTTGGATATGACGCTCCAGCAGCAGAGGGGTCTTATGTTCAAACAAGTCCGCATAGGAAACCGCAAGCCCCGCGCTCATGCACTTCATCGCCGCCTTGGACGCGGAAAGGGAGGTTCCTCCATTTTCAAAGAAATCGTCCTCTATCCCGATTCGATCTAATCCAAGCGCCATCTCAAAGATCTCGCACAGCTGGCGTTGCAGCTTTGTGCGCGGCTTTACGTAATTTTTGCTTTCCGTATTGTATTCCGGCTCCGGCAGCGCCCGCTTATTGACCTTGCCGTTGTTTGTAAGCGGAAACTCCGACAGCTGCATCAGCACGCTTGGCACCATATAAGGCGTTAGGTATTTTTGCATAAAGCTGATTAGATTTTGCTTTTCCACCTGGCTTTCCGCTACAAAGTAGCCGCACAAAAACTGGTTTGCGTCCTTTTCCTTTACGAGCGCGACGCTGGATTTTATCGTCGGATACTGGTTCATGACGTTTTCGATCTCGTCTAATTCCACGCGCAGCCCCCGCAGCTTCACCTGGTTATCCATGCGCCCCATAAATTCTACCTTGCCATGGTGGTTCCATCTTGCCAGGTCGCCGCTTCGGTAAGCGTTTTTCCCCTCAAACTGGATGAATTTATCCGCCGTCATTTCCGGTTTTCCGACATACCCTCTTCCAACGCCGTCTCCAATGATCAAAAGCTCCCCTGGCGCCCCGGCTGGCAGAAGGTTACGGTATTTATCGATCATCATCATCTGGATATTCGCCATCGGCTTTCCGATCGTGATCTTATCGGAGGTCACTAGGTCAAACGCGCAGCCGATCGTCGTTTCGGTAGGCCCATAGCCGTTGTAGACCGTAGCGTCCGTGCCAAGGGCCATGATCTTTTCATAAAGCGCCTCCGGGAACGCCTCGGCTCCTACGTTGAACACTTTGATCTGGGACAGCGCTTCTTTCATCTGCGGCATATCGATGATATTGATCAAAAACGACGGCGTGCAGGTCATCATATTCACGCCATTGTCTAAAATCAGCTTCGATAACGCAAGCGGGTTATGGATCTCCTCCTCATTTGCCATGCAAACCGTAATGCCATGGTAAAGCGGGATGCATTCCTCCAAGATCGATACGTCAAACGTGATCGCCGCAAACGCAAGGGACACCGTAGCATGGTAAATATAAGACTGCGCTTCCACATTGAACGGGTTGTCGTCCACGTAATTTACCAGGTTTCGATGCTCGATCATCACGCCCTTTGGCTTTCCGGTAGAGCCGGATGTGTAAATGCAGTAGCACAGATTTTCCGGCCGGATATCCACGTTTGGATTTTCGGCATTCCCGCCCTGCTCCAAAAGCTCTTCTAAAATCAGGACTTTCGCCGATATGGATTCGATAAGCGGCCTGCGTTCTTTTGCGATCTCTTTTGGCATCAGCACAAACGCCGCCCCGGAATCGTCTAAAATATAACGGATGCGCTCATCCGGGTATTCCGGATCGATCGGCAAAAACGCTCCTCCCGCTTTCATAACGCCCTGCCTTGCCGCGTATACGTCCACCGTCCTTGGCAGCATCACGCCAACCATCTGTTCAATTAAAAGCCCCATTTCAAGCAGGCGATTGGCGATGCGGTTCGCGTTTTCATTTAACTCATGAAACGTCAAGCTCTTACCGTTTGCGATAACCGCCGTCTTTTGCGGATACAGGCTGACCTGTTTTTCAAACAGCCTGTTTGCCGTAGTGCGTAAAACCTCATGCTCCGTTTCGTTATAGTGACAAAGCTCGTCTTTTGCCTGTTCGCTTACCATGCAGACTTCTTTTAAAAGCCGCTTATTTTGAAATTCCGCCACCGTTACCGCAAGGCTGTCTAGGATCCCCGCGATCGTACGCTCCTCGTACATATCGCTTCGGTACTCCGCCTGGTAGCGCACCTTCGTTCCATCCACCACTACGTCTATGGACAAAGGCGCCTTTGCCGTGTCTAACGGAAGCTCTAATAACTGCGCCTTTTCTCCCGCGATCTCATCAAAAAGGAACTGGTCGCCCTGGAACGCAAACAGGATATCCGCCTTGATGTTGTAAGCCCTGCTGATCTCGGCAAAGGAATAGATATCGGCGTTCATGCTGTTGATAAGCTGTCCCCCGATTTCTTTTAAATAGGAACCGATCTCTTTTTCCCCATCCAGGTTGCAGTAAACCGGCAGCGTCTTTACGAGCATATGTATCGTAGACGACAGCCTAGAATCATTTCTGCCGTTATAGATGGTCGTAAACACCGCCTCGTCCTTATATACATACCGCCCCGTCACAAATCCAAACGCCGCGGTAAACAGCGTATTGAGCGTGATCTTATGATGCGTGCAAAAGCTTTTGAGCGCTTCTAGATCCGTTTCGTCCTCCCGTTTGTATAAGCCGATCCCAGGCATTTTGTCCCGATGGTCTTTCGGCGGAAGAAAATCTGTGTCACAGCCTGCAAAAACGGAATCGTAATACTGCTTTGCAAGCGCATACTCCTCTCCCTTTAGCGCCTCCTGCTCCAAAAGCGCGGCCTCAAATCCACTAAACGCCTCCTTTTTAAGCTGCGCTCCGGCATACGCTTCGTTCATATCCCGTAGAAAGATCCCGCAGGATTCCCCATCGCTGATAATATGGTGAAATTCCAAAAACAGGTATTTGCCCTCTGGCGTATCAAACAGCTTTATGCGGTACAGCCTGTCGCCTAAGATCTGGTAAGGCTGGACCAGCTTATTTTTATCCAGTTGATGTTCATTTCGAATGACCTCAATTTCCACCGGCGCATCGTCGCACCGTTTTTGCCAGATCTCCCCCTCGTCATCCATAAAAAGCGTGGTCTTGATATAGGAATGCGCTTCGACGGTCTTTTCAAGCGCGGCCTTTAAGCGCTCCAGATCCACATTTTCTCCCAATCGGAATAAAAACGGGATATTGTAGATCGTGCTTCCAGGGTTTGCGGCGCATTCCACAAAAATGCCGTTTTGGGTCTGGGTCAAAGGGTACTTTTCGTATATCTCAAACGCCGCCATGTTCTCTTTGCCGCTTTGATCCGCCAAAAAAGCTTCCAGCTTTCTTACCGTAGGGTATTCCTTTAAGTCTTTATTTCGGATGACCGCCCCCGAAAAAGCCTCTGAAAGCAGCACATTTAGCTTCACCGCCCCAATGGAGGTAAGTCCCGCCCGGTAAACGTCCGTATCCACGCCAAAATCTCTGTGCCCGACCACCTTCGCAATGCAGTCAAAAATCCGTATCTGCGCCTCTGACTTTGGAGGCTCCAAATGCTCTTTTTTGCGCTGCGGCTTTGGAAGCGCCCGCTTATTGACCTTCTGGTTTTGGTTCAGCGGGATTTTTTCTATCTGCATCGTGACCGCCGGAACCATATAAGGCGGCTTGCTTTCTTCGATAAAGGCATTCATCGCTTCCACGTCAAAAGGCTCTGATTCTGACACAACGTAAGCGGCAATGTATTTCCCGCCCGCCGGATCGTCAAAAGCCGCCACCGCAACGTCTTTTACGCCAGGGAAACGGCGGATGATCTCTTCCACCTCTGAAAGCTCGATCCGAAATCCCCGGATCTTTACCTGGCCGTCCCTTCTGCCTATAAACTGGACATTCCCATCCCACAAAAAGCGCACGATGTCCCCGGTATGGTAAATCCTTTGGTATTCCAAAAGATCGCTGTAAGGATTTTTTTCATACACCTCTTTCGTTTTATCCGGGCGGTTTAAATAGCCCCTGGACACCTGCGGCCCGGCGATGCAAAGCTCCCCTGGCACGCCTGGCGGAACCCTCCTGCCCTGGCTGTCTGTCACATAGAGCTTGATATTGGAAAGCGGCTTTCCGATCGGCAGCTCCGGCTCATACTTTTGGATCGGATACGCGGTCACAAAAATCGTGCATTCTGTAGGGCCGTATATATTTACATAATTCGTGCCGCCGGATGGCTCAAACGGAGCCAGAGCCTCGCCGCCCATTAAAAGATACTGCAAAGCCTCGTCTTTTCCAGACGGGAAGCTTGTGGCATAGGCCCTGCCAATCTGGGTCGTCATAAACGAATGGGTGATGCCCTGCTCCACAAAATACGCGTGCAGCGCGTTTAAGTCCAAACGGATCGATTCATCGATAATATAAACCCCAGCTCCAGAGGTTAACGCCGGGTACATATCCATCATATTCGCGTCAAAGCCATAGCTTGCGTACGCCGCCACGCGGCTGTCCTTCGTTATCGAAAAGTCTCTAACGTACCACTCGCAAAACGCCGCGATATTTTTATGCTCCAGCATACAGCCTTTTGGCACGCCTGTGGAGCCTGAGGTATACAACAGGATAAATAAATCCTCCGGCGACTGGGCCTTTGGAAGGTTCTTATCTTTCGGCAGGCTTACGATATCCTTTGTCAAAAGAACCTTTCCCTTCCACTGTGGCACAAGCTCTAAAAGCTCCTCGCTTACGATCAAAAGCTCGGCTTTTGCGTCCTCCATC
The DNA here is from genome assembly GCA_947385775.1 of uncultured Eubacterium sp. Lineage (GTDB taxonomy): Bacteria > Bacillota > Clostridia > Lachnospirales > Lachnospiraceae > Eubacterium_J. Next base: position 22,031 of record CANDMI010000057.1, read on the forward strand.
ATAAAGGCAAGCCGCTCTTTTGGATAAGTAGGGTCAAGGGGCTGGTACGCCGCGCCTGATTTGGATACTCCAAGGGAAGCGATCGCCATATATTCGCACCTTGGTATCAAAACGGACACAACCTGTCCCGCGCCAATGCCAAGCCCCGCGATATAAGCCGCAAGCCGGTCTGTCAGCTCGTCCAGCTGCGCATAGGTATAGCTTTTTTCCAGATAAACGACCGCTGTATTGTCCGGCGTTTTTTTCGCCTGCCGCCGGAACCGGTCTATGACCGTTGTCTGCGCGTCACAGGAAGCTTCGGTTTCGTTAAAGCGGTCTAATAATTGCATGTCGCTTTCCGAAGCAAGCGCGACCTGTCCAAGCTTTTGAATACCAAGCTTTTCGATTCCAAGCATGCCCTTTAACGTTTGCAGCAGCATACGAAGCAGCCCTCTTGCCGTCTCCTCGCGGTACAAATCGATACGGTATTCCAATTTCGCCTCATAGCCATCCGCGCTTTTCATTACCATGACCGAAACGTCCGCCTGCACGTCCCCGCTAAAAATCGGCTCCGCCGCGCATCGGGCGCCGTTTACCGTAATGCCGTTTAGCATCTCTCCCTGATAGACAAACAAAATATCAGAGGTCACGCCGTAATCCTTTGCCAGCTCCGCAAAGGAAATGCGATCGTGGCTCATCGTCTCATAAAATTCCTTTTGGAACTCCCGCAAAAGCTCGCATACAGGCGCGTTTTCATCCCAGGCGTAATAAATCGGAAGCGTGCGCACAAACATGCCTGTGGAATTTGCCATATCCGCCGTATGCCTGCCGTTATCCACCGTGCAAAACAGGCTCTTGCTCTCCCCGCTGAATTTCGAAAGCGCATAGGAAAACGCCCCTAAAAACAGCGTATTTTCCGATATCCCTTCCCGCCTTACAAACTGCTCCACATTCGAATACGGCAGCTCTTCATTTAAGGAAAGCCTGACAACGCCGCTTTTTGGCGTAACGGCCTTTTTCTTAAAATCCTTGATCAGGCTTTCGCCAAATTCTTCCCCCGCAAGCTTTGCCGCAAAATACTCCTGCGCCTTTTGGTATTTCGCCGTATGTTTCATCGTTTCCTCATAGACGGAAAGGTCCATAAGCGAAATTTCTTCCTGATCCGGCTGTATCCCGTCGTATCGCTTTTCCACCTCTTTTAAAAAGACGTTTACGGATGTGCCGTCAAATATAATATGATGCACGTCAAACAAAAAATAATACGCGTCTTTCGCCCGGTACAGCGCCATGCGGTACAATGGCTCCCCTTCCATCCGAAACGGGCGCACGAACGTGCGTTTGACCGCCTCTATGTCTTTCGTTTCCCATTCTCCAACCTGCGCTTTTAAATATTCCGGGTGCAGGCGCATCACAGGCTCGCCTTTATGCAGGGCAATGTTTACGCCAAAGGACGGATGCGCCGCCACCGTCTTTCTTACCGCGCATAAAAATTTCTCTTTATCCATGGCAAGGGGCAGCTTACAGCACATCGGGATATTGTACATCACAGACTGAGGGTCATTGACGCATTCTAAATATACCCCAGTCTGGGAATCGGTCAGAGCATATTCCTGGCGCTCTTTTCTTTGTTGGCTTTGTTTCTGAAAATCGCCCGATCTTCCTGGATCAATAATCTCCCCTTCTTTTTCTTCATCTTCCATTAATAACGCGGCGATCTTTAAAGGAGTCCTTGCGGCTAAGACCATCTGCGGCAAAAGCTTTACGTCCCGTAAGCATTCCGCAAGCTTTAACACGTTGATGGAATCGCCCCCAAGCCGGAAGAAATCGTCCGTAACGCCTACCCTGCCACAGCGCAACACTTCTTCAAAGCCTAGACATACGCGCTTTTCCATCTCATTTTTTGGCGCTTCGTACGCCTGCTTGTACTCTTCTATGCCAGGAGCAAGCAGCGCGCCCCGATCTAATTTTCCGTTGGTGTTTTTCGGCAGTTCGTCTAACCGCTTAAAAAACCGCGGGATCATATAATCCGGAAGCGACTTTTCTATGTAAGCTTTTACCTGCTCTTCTTTCACATCCGTCCCCGCAACGTAAAAAGCGCAAAGATACGTTTTTCCATTTTCATCGACAAACGCTTTTACGACCGCGTTTTCCACCTCTGGCATAGCCGTCATGCAAAGCTCGATCTCCCCAGTCTCTACGCGCTGCCCGTTTACTTTCACCATCCAGTCTTTCCGGTTGATATAAACGTAATTGCCATCCGAACGCTTTTTTGCCATATCCCCGGTATGCAGCAGCATCGTCCCATCTTCCTGCGGGATAAAGGTTTTCTTACTCTGCTCCTCTAAGTTCAGATAACCGTTTGCAAGAACGCCTTTTATGCAGATCTCGCCTTCTTCCCCGTCCGCCACAGGGTTTCCGTCCTCGTCCAGCAAAAAGAACTCAAGCCCCTGCGCCGGCTTTCCGATCGGCGTATTTTCCATCGGCTCTTCCACTTTATAATAGCACGCCATCGACGCGCTCTCGCTTAAGCCATAAAAATTGTACAGCTCATAACCGTCCCCGCACATTCCGCTAACCCGCTCGCTGCCTGTCATGACCTTTTTTAGGGACGCGCCCTTATTGTGAAACAGCTTTAACAGCTGCGGGCTGATAAACCCGCATGTGATCCCGTTTGCGGCATAATAGTCCTCAATCTGGCGCACATCCTTTCGCACCTCTTCCGGCAGGATATGCACACAGCCGCCGCTTGACAATACCGCGTAATAGTCCATGACCAAAACGACAAAGGACATTGGGGCTATGGCGGCGGAAACGTCCCCCTCATCCAAAGCGACCGCCTCCCGGCAGCGCCAGGCTCCCTGAGTAAGGCTTGCCATGCTGTGTACGATCCCCTTTGGCCGCCCGGTGGAGCCGGACGTATAGATCAGCATCGCAGGACTTAGATCCAACAACCGGTTTTCTTGCCCCGAGGCAGACTGCGCCAGCTCGTAATTATATATATCATGAAACCAGCTTTCCTCAATGACAAACGCGCCGTCGCAGTCTTTTCGGATATAATCGACGCGCTCCTTCGGATACTCCGGCAATACCGGCACAAACGCCGCGCCCGCCATCAAGATCCCAAGCTCCGCCGCGATATATTCCATCCGCCTGCCCATGCAGACAAGCACAGCCCTTCCTGTCAGCTTGCCCTCTTCTAAAAGCTTTGCGGCAACCCTGCGGCTTAAGTCATCAAGTTGTTTATAGCTCGTCGTCCTTTTTCCATTACAGTCTACGATCGCCGCCTTTTGCGGGTATTTGCGCGCCATCACGGAAAATTCATCTAAAAAATTCATTCCCTCTCCTCCTGCTTTCTGTCACTTTGCTTTTTAAATGTTTTTTATATTATAAATGTTTTATATCATACAGCAGTTTACAACTTTTTTAAAATAAAAGATACAAACTCCATCTCTTGTAG
>CANDMI010000058.1 GCA_947385775.1 uncultured Eubacterium sp.
CCAACACCCTGAACTACACTCTTTCCCTACACGACGCTCTTCCGATCTTTCATCCTGTGCGACAGTTTCTTCCTGTAAGCGGGCCATCGCATAAATGGCATCGGATAAACGGTTGACGTAGCGCATTAATGTTTCCCTGACCGGATGGTTTTGGGATAATTCCACCATACGCCGCTCCGCCCGCCTTACGAATGTCCTGGCTACATGGAGCGCGGAGGACGCCGTATCTACGCCCGGTATTACAAACCGCGTCATCTTTCCGGTCGTTTCCGTACAGGTATCAACGACGCCCTCTAAAAAAGCCACGTCCTGATCGGAAATCAGCTCTTTCATGTTGGCTGCCCCGTCCCGGTCGCTTGCCAGCTCCGCCGCAAGGGAAAATAACCTCCCCTGAATCGCATGTACCGTATTACGGATGTATTCCTGGCCTGTATTTGCATAAGCAAGCCCCAGCATGGAATTTGCTTCGTCAATGGTGCCATAACATTCCACCTGTAAATCGGACTTGCTGATCCTGGAGCCGCCTACAAGACTGGTCTGGCCCTTGTCTCCGGTTTTTGTGTATATATTTGCCATCAGCTCACCTCCACCGTGTCTACGATGCCTACGATGGACGTATCCACCGGAGCCATCCCGTCGCCAAATACATAGCGCGCGGAGCTGCCCTTGCAGACAATTACGATCTCACCCGTCCCGGCCCCTACGGAATCCACGGCAATCTCGGTGGAGCCTTCCCGTTCTAAGCGCTCCGTCAGCTTTTCCACCATCAAAAGCTTCATCCCGACTAAGTTTTCGTTTTTGCTGGTAGAAACTACCGTTCCTATTACTCTTCCAAGATACATTTTTCCACCTGCCTTTTCATGGGCCAGATCTTATGGCTCAAATTCGATACGGATATCCCGCCTGCGCGCTTCATCGGACACAAGCTGGGTAACGATCGTCCGTTTCGGGACATAGATCGTGGCATGGTCCGGATAAGACTTTATATGCATTCCGCTAAACACGCGCCCTTCCAGCTTCGCATGATACACTCCTTCGCCCTGCGCCTGCGAGCGCTGTTTGAATCCCGCTGCGCCTGTTTCTGGATGTTTTAAGCTTTCCGTTTTTCCTTTATTGGAACCTGTTGCGCCAGCAGCGTTTGCGTCAAAAGCATTTGTATTAGAAGCGACAGGCTTGCTAAAGCTTGCAATCGCTTTTAAAGCCGTCTCTCCAAGCTTATCCGAAGTGGTAAGCCATGCGCCGTAGCCTTTTAACGCTTCTTTGTTTTCCCGAAGCTTTTGTTTTAGGGCTTCCGTCATATGGAACCCCCTTTGCAGACGCTGCGGATTATCCGGGCAGCAGCCGTCCACGGCAGCCACTACATTTTTTCCACGCATCAGCCCGTCTAATATAACCGCGGCGGCCGGGGTGTCCGCCATACATGCCGCCACATGGGCTGCGGTATTTACCGTCAAGGCAGGGACTAATATCGTATCATACCGCGCGGTAAGGACTTCCGGTGAATATCCAGGGGTTTCCACCCAAAATTCCTCCGGCTCCAAGGCAGAACGGATCGCGGATACATCCAGTAAACCTGCGGCGCTGCGGGTCAGCAGCACGCGGTACGTAAACCCTTCCTTTTGGCGCAGCGTCCGAAGGCACGCTAACCCGGGCTCTATGCCCATATTCGAACCGGTATAGACGACAAGCGCCTGCTTTTGGCGTTCCAAAAGCTTTTCCACAACCCGCTCCGCAAGCATCTGCGCGATAAATTTATAAGCATATCGCTGCTCCTGCTCTGTCACGCCCCCACCCCCTTACTTCGTACAATTCATAGCAATCCCCAAAGGCGTCACCAAAAGCGGAGCCGCAGGCTTAACCACGGGGATGCCTATATATTTTTCAAAGACGGACTCAAACTGCGTAAAGCAGCAGGCGCCGCCCACTACATAAATCGTATCCACGGGGTATTCCTCCAAACTCCGTTTTACAATCGCAGCCATCTTTTCCACTACCGGTTTCACTACGGGAAATACATTTTCTTCCTGTGCGCTGTCCCGCTTCATCTTTTCGGCTTCCTCTGTTGGGATGCCGTAAAAGCCTGCCAGCACAAGGGTCATATGGGTGCCCCCTGTAGGCTCGTCGCTTGTATATATGACCTTGCCGTCCTTTAATATACTGATCCCGGTAGTGCCGCCCCCTACGTCCACAACCGCGCCGTCTGATATGCCAAGCACAGCCGCAGCCGCGGTAGGTTCATCTACAATTTCAGTCAGCCGGAAACCGGCTGACTCTACTACATTGCCAATGGCTTTTACATTTCCTGATAAGATTCCAGGCGGAATCGCGCAGGCCCCCGCATCCAGCGTTTCGCCAAGCAGCTCCTCCAGCTGGCCTTTCAGTCGTGTCACAGCCTGTACGGCCCCTATGTAATCTACTACAATACCATCCCGAACTACAGTCGATGGGAAAGTAGCCCCGGCTATCGGCAGGTTTGTATCATCCACAACCGCTAAAACAATGTTTGCGGTGCCAAGGTCAACGCCGGTGCGCAAAACCCCTTCCCAATCTTTTTTCTCTCCGTTAATAATCAGATTTTCAAACTCAAGCAGCGTTTCGTTGCACTTTTCTAAATCGTATGCCATATGCACTCCTTCCCAGATAACCGCATTAAAATCTCAACGGCTACCCTCCAAGCCTCAATCCAGAAGGATAAACGCCCGGTCGTCATTGATCACGCCAAGAGCGTTGGCCTCCTCCACGTCAATGTGCATCTCAGGCGCATATATGTCGGACACTCGCAGCAATACGTTATTTAATACCGCACCTCTAGGTCCCCCAAGCTCCACCCGGACAATCTGCTTATCCTGCACGCCCATGTTTTCGGCTGTCGCAGGATCCAGATGGATATGCCTTAAGGCAGCGATCACGCCTCTTTTTAGTTCTACTTCCCCTTTCGGGCCTATTACCTTAACGCCCGGCGTTCCCTCCAGCTTGCCGGATTCCCGGACCGGAGGGCGTATGCCGAGGATAAACCCGTCACCAACTGAAATCTCTACCTGGGATTCATTACGTAGAGGGCCAAGCACGCGCACACGTTTTAATTCCCCCTTTGGCCCCTTTAGCGTTACCGTCTCCGCGGATGCGTACTGGCCAGGCTGGCCTAAATCTTTTACCCGCGTCAGCTCACTGCCAGGCCCAAACAGGATATCCATATCTGCCCTGTTTAAATGGATATGGCGGTTGGATACCCCAACCGGAACGGAAAGCTGCCATTTATGCAGCTCCTCCACCACAAGCCTTACTACAAGGCGCAGAAATTCTTCTTGCGTGAATTGGCTATTCTCCACGGCTTATCCCTCCTCTCAAAGATCCTTCGGAAGGATTTTTTCAACATCCGTATGTGGACGCGGGATGACGTGCTGTGATACGATCTCGCCAACCTTTTCAGCCGCGGCGGCTCCCGCATCTACGGATGCCTTTACCGCGCCTACATCCCCGCGCACCATCACGGTTACCAGCCCTGAACCAATCTTCTCATAACCGATCAGCGTAACGTTTGCTGATTTTGTCATGGCATCGGCTGCTTCTATCGCTCCTACAAGGCCCTTTGTTTCTATCATGCCAAGAGCTTCTCCCATAACGATAACCTCCAATCTATCTTACTCCGTAGCCTCATGCTTGCTGCTACGCCTGCCTCCCTTGCGCCCTTTTGCAGCCGCCGTCCGTCTGGCCGGTTTCGGCACGGGTTCCGGTTCCTGCTTGTTTGCATCCGCACCGTCTTCCCCTGCTTTATCCGTTTCCGGCGACGCTGTATCCGGATCTTCCTTTGGAACTTCACCGGAATCTTCTATTGTTGATTTTACGTTTTCTTCCGGCTCTATTACCGATTCAACGGAAACTCCTTTTGAATTTTCTTCCGGTTTTTCTTTTGAAACTTCATCCGAAACGGAAATTTCTGGCGAATTTTCTTTTGAACCTTCCATTGTATTTTCTATTGAATCTTCGATTGAACCTTCTTTTGAAACTTCTTTTGAAGCTTCTTTTGCATTTTCGATAGAACTTTCTATTGGAACTTTATCGGAAGCTTCCGGTTCCTGTGGCTGCGTATCCTCTTTCACCTTTTTCGGGCGATCCGGCGTCGGCGGCTTTGGCGTATCCGGTTTTTTTGCGCTGTCTCCAACGGTATCCGGATTATGCACCAGCACATCAAGTCCGGCAGAGGGCCTTGGAATTACGCGCGTGCTTACCACCCGGTTTACTTTTGCGGCTGCCATCTTTGCCGCGTCCACCGCGGCTTTGACCGCGCCCACATCGCCCTGGATCTTAACCGTCGTCCAGCCTCCGCCTTTTGTCAATTCATAGCCGATCAGCTCTACGTTTGCGGACTTTACCGCCGCATCCGCCGCTTCCACGCCGGCAGCGAGGCCTTCCGTTTCGATCAGCCCCAAACTCTTATTCATGCCCTCACCTCCCTTCCAAAGGCTTTAGCGGCAATTTCTTAACCAGCCGCGCTGCATTTGCCCCTAAAATCCGCACCTTATCCATAGACCGGACTGGAATCTGGTACAAAGGCTGCTCCTGGGACATTTTTGAAATATGCAATACAGCCGCCTGGCCATCCATCCCCACTCCTACTCCCAGCCTGGAAGCCTGCGAGCCCTTCCATGCGAGCAAACGGGCATCCCCGTCCGCTTCCGATAAGGTTTCCCATGGAATGCCTTCTTCTTCCAGCCCGTAAAGCAGTTGTAAATATGCGGCCCTTGGAGTGTCCTTGCTGCACAGTACATGCACCGTAGGCTTTGTCATTGCAACCTGGCCTGCATTCATAAGGACTCACCCCTTTCCGCTAAGGAAAGCACAAGTCCGGTGGCTACCGCGTTACGCGGGCCTTCGCTTCCGCGGATATTGCCGCGTCCTGCCACCACCTTATACTGCGACAATGCGTCCGTAACCATCTGCGGCACTTCAAAGTCTAACGCCGAGCCGCCCACCAATACGACAAACTGGATGTCCCGGACATTTCCGGTAGGGCTGACCCTTGCCAGCGCGCGCAATGCATTTGTCACAAACACTTTTTCTTTTGCCTGCCTGCGGATCAGGCGTATTTTTTCCATAGACCAGTCGCCTTCTAACGGAATCATATAACCTTCCTTTAAGATCACGGTCTTTGCAAAAACATGCGGCTCCAACGGCTCTTCAAAAAACTCCACAGTCCCGTTTTCATGCCGGATATGGAAAAAGCTTTCCACCTTGGCTAACGGGTATTTTTTCACATCCTCCGCGATATCAAAGCTGTCCAGCCCCATTTCCGACTGGATCAAAAGCGTGACCATATTTCCCGCGCCCGCCAAATGTATCGAATGGATTTCTCCGTCCTGGTTGATGATCGATGCGTCGGTAGAGCCTGCGCCCATATCCAATATGGCTAACGGCTTATTCGTGCCAGGCGTTGTAAGCGCCCCGCGTATGGCCATATCCGCCTCTACGCCGCCTACCTGCACCGGAATCTCGATCTGCTCTGAGATTTCTTTTGCAAGAGCTTCCATCTGAAGACGGTCTGCTTTGACCATAGCGGCGATCCCTACCGCGTTTTCCTGTGAAAATTCATTTGCCAATCCGCCCTGGACTTTTTGCGGGGTAAACGTGTCTACCGCAAGCAAGTCCTGGATGTGGATATCCCGCGGATGCTGTTTGGTCAGGTTTGCCATAACCTGGCGCACCTTTTCCAACATGCCGCCTGCGTTCGTCCCTGGCTCCCCACGGACATCTTCTAAGAAAGGCAGGGATTCCACCGCTTTCATGATCTGCTCCCCGCCTGCGTCTACATCTACCTTTACAGTCCGGTTGCCCCCATAAAACTCAATATTGCCTGCCGGGATCTTGCGCTCCTTGACGTCGCCTGCCGGAGTCTTTATTACAACCGCGGAACGGTTTCCGATCAACGCCCGGGCAATCGGGACAACCTGCTTGGTTTCTTCTGAAGATAGGCCAAACAACGTAGCGATCCCATACGGGTTTGACAGCACTTCCACCACGCCGCCTACCCCTGCGACTTCTACCGCGGAGCGCATCCCCACCGGAACCTTATCCACTAAGGACACCTCATCTACGATCGGAATCTTCCGGTGCAGCCGGTTGTGGATCAGCACGCCGTCGTCCCGCTGGACGATCGCCGCCGTTACCTGCCTTGTGCCTACGGAGCCTGCGTTTATAAGCCTTGCGGCGTCTTCAAAATCTACGCTTGCGGGCACGATCACTATGTAATCCTTTTCCCCCGCAGCCGTCGAAAGATCCGTAACCAAGATCGTCTCCCCTACGCCTACGCCCATGCCGCCAGGCGTAGAAGGATTATGGCCGATCATCGTAGATTCTGTTATGATCGTCTCCGTAATGGTTTCCATAGCCACGTCGCCGATAACCGGGGCAGCCTCGTTTAAGCATACTTCTGAAAGGTCTGTAAGGTTCACCCCTGCTTTTTCCAGCGCGCTGGTCAGGGAATGGACAACGCCATTGATGTTTTGCCGGGTTCCTTTGATGCCTGTTGTGGACACTGTGCCGCTGGCTAAAAATTCAGCCTGTGTGCCGTTGATTTTTGCCAGGGCCGTTTCCGTCGTTGCATTGCCAATATCAATACCTGCAACAATTTTCATAATGGAACCTCCAAACTTTGCAGAATCTAAAAAAATCAAACGAATTTCCGCTTAGAATTTTTTCAGTCTGCCCCTCTTCTCATAAACGTCCGCGGCTTCGCGAACAAGGGTCGCAGCCTGCTTTGCCCCATACTTTTGATCCAGCTCATTTGCGATATCGATCAATTCCTGTTTGCTGGAACGATACGGGCGCAGCGCATTGTAAATTTCCAATAAACGGTCATCCGGCACAGAAATAAGCTCTGCCGCGCGACGCAGGTTTCCTGCGAACGCTTCACGGTTTACGGACTCCGCAACCTGCGCCTGAAGCTCTAACGTTTCTGGTGAAATACGCATATCCTCTGCATTCAGTTCGCCGGAAATTACCTTATCATAGCTTAAAGAAGTGAAAGGCTTGCCAGTAGGAGTCTTAATCTTGTCAGCCATATTTTCAGCCAACGGATAATTTGCAGCCGTAACTGTGCCGCCAGCCGTGCTAACAGGAGCGGATGCGGCCCCACCGTTTTGCATGGTCTTCATAACTTGTTCTACAATCTGTTTCATTAAAAGTTCTTGATCCATGATCTGTCTCCTTTCACTTGAATGAAACATCGACAGCTTGAGGTCGCTTATCGTTGTCTACATGTTCTGTTTCTTTTATATGCAATAATGCCGCGATCGCCTGATAGGTCGGACGCGCCATCTGGTCGTTGCGTACCGGAACTGGCGTAGGAGCCTCGCCCTTTGCATATTTTGCGGCGTTCTTTCCAATCTGGCGGAAGGTATCCATCTCAATTAGCGGAGCCTGTGAGAACAGCTCTAAGTTACTAAGCGGCGGTAAATCCTTCTGGTGGATGACCGTAGTTCCCTTGGACTGGATCCCGATGCCTACGCCCGAGCCGGAATATTCAGCCGCGTCATGGGCGATAAAGCAAACGTCGGATGTACGGTATACGCGTACCACACGCCATTTTAACCCTTCTTCTTCGATACCGGCGATGATCTCACGCAGCACCTTATCATGCGGCTGATGGATGATCGTCTCTGTCTGGTATACGCCGAAAGCCGGGGCCAGGCCGATCACTACTTCATCCGGCGCTACGCCCTTTGGCGCATCTCCGCGCTCTGTCAAGGTCATCTTGCCAGACGCCGGTATGGATGGAGAAGCCGGAGCTTTCGCCGCTGTAGGAGCAGGCGCCTGCTTGCCAGCCATTTCCCTTACTACTTCTTCTATTACACTACGCAGTGTTTTTTCGTCAAAAGTCATGTCTGTCATACCCCCTTCTTAAATGTCTTCCGGCCGGATGGCATTTGGAATATCACTGATCTGTTTCCATCTTTCCTCGCTTATCTGGTAACCAGTCATCGGCCCATGGTAATCATTCGGCGCATTGACAGCAGACAATACATGGAAATTGTCTCCAAAAATCGAAGCCGTGTGGAGATAGTCACCTGCCACCTTTTGGCGAAGCATATTGTAGATATTCTGCGCCACATCCGGGAACCCTGCCTTGTCAAGAGCCTTTACAAAGTCAACGCCCGTTACGTTGCGCGCCATCATATCTTCAATTGCCTTTAAGTCTTCATTTACATTACGGTCCGGCATATCGTTTGAGCCGTTTGCATAAGTAGCCGCTTCCACTTCCGCGTCTGTAATAGGCGGAAGGCCAAGCTCACGGAATAAGCCCTGGAGTGCGCGCGCCGCTTTATTACGCGCCTTTAATACATCTTCTTCACGTACAGGCTGTAAGCCGCCGTCAATCTTCATATCACGCTGGATAATGTTCCAGTCGTCGTAGTCTTCCGCATCCCAGTTGGAGCCGGCAAACATATTGTCATAGTTTGGCGTAGCGGAGTAACCGGAGCAAATGTAGTCCGTGCCGGAGAAGAACTGCGGTACGCTTCGCGCTACACGGCGTAAGTCAGAGTGCGTAAAGGTCTGGTCATTGGATGTGGTAGACTCTAAGTCAAGCAGCATCGCGATCAGGTTTTCCGCAGCGATCGCACGGATACCGCCCGGTACCGCAGCCGGTACGCCTACGCATGATACGGAGCCGTTCTGTGTGCCCTGTACGCCCGCGCCCTTTGTAACCGCAAGGCAGCGCGCCTCTAAGTAAAGCATGGATTTGCCTTCCGCATAACCCATCTGGACTTCGGAGCCTGTGCCGGATGTAAAACGCATCTTTAAGCCGCGGCTTGCATAGCAGCTTGCCAAAAATGCTTTTGAATACGGGGTATCGTCGCCATCCATAAATACCGGCTCTGTCCCGTATACGGAAATTGTCTCCGCATATGTCGTAAACCCGCGCATACCGAGCATCAGCTCTGTAGCTTCTTCTAACGCGCACTGTGTCATAACGCCAGGGCGCCCTACCTGTGCGCCTACCATGATCGCCATTGCGTTAAACGGAGCGTAACGCGCGATGCCTACGGTTGTTTCCATCTCTGCAAAGCCACGTACGCCGGCTTCCGCCGCATCCGCCGCGATCTGTACCGGGTTATCCTTTACGTTTGTAACGTGGCACTGGTTTGCAGGCATTAAACGGGCACGCATCTTTGTCATACCCATCATGATTTCTACAATATTCATCTTGCCAACAACTTCGGTTATTTTTGCCGGGGTGATCGACAGTGTAATGTCTAAGATTTCCTTACGCGAAACGTTGATATCCACGATCTTACGCGCAATATCTAAGGAATCTAACGCCATAGCCTTTTCCGCATTTTCCAGACGGATGGCATGGTCTGCGATAAATGTATCTAACATATCAAAATCAGCGCGGCATTTGCCGTCTAATTCTGTAACCCGCCCATTTTCAATTTTGATGCTCGGTGTCGGATCGAAAGGGCTGTTCATTGCGATCAGACCTACTTCCGGCCATTCCTTAACGTACCCATCCTGGTTGACCGGACGGTTCGCCAATACTTCAAAACGCTTTGATTTCATAGCTTACAGCTCCTTCCTGATTAAAGAATGTAAGGGGTAGTGGTTGATTTCAGTTCCTCATCCGGCTCCAACGTCTTCAAAAGCTGAAGCCCTACGTCGCGCGCTGCGATAATCGCCTGTTTTACCGCGCCGGAATCTCCGGAGAAGAAATAGTTCACCTCGTTTGAGTAGCTTGTTCCGCCGTTGCCAGGCGTAGCAAGCGTTACTGCGTCAATCGTAGCAGCCTTTGAAGCCGTATCCGCAAGGATTACGCCAATGCCTGCCGGTGCGCCTACGGTAATGCCGAAAGCCTTTCCAAGAGGCGCGCCCCATACTTTATTTAATACATGGGAAGCGCGTGCGCTGTACTGGAACTCCAGATGTCCTGCGCTGTTGCCGTATACGTCGCCCATCGTACGCGGGATCTCACGTAAGCATACTTCTACTGCGCGGCGTGCGTCGGATACATCCTCGGCCCCGAATATGATCAAAGAACCATGGCCTGCGCCGCCTTCCGTATCACGCGGGCACTCTACCAAGAGGCATTCACTGTTTGTAGCCTTTACAGCCTCGTCCGCTGCGAATATCTGCGGGCCTGCGCCAACGCGGTCGCTGATAATGCCGATCGCACGATATTTCGGATCTATTTTAAGCGCTTCATGAACCTGATGGTCAACGTTTGCGATCACAAGGCCGATCGTATGGCCAAGCGTCGTGCCTACAAACTCTGTCAGGTTGCAGCCGGCAGCCGGAGCCGCTTCGCAGCTGCATTTTTCTTCCGCTACAGGGGTTGGGGCCGAAGCTGCCCCCAGCCTTTTCATAACCTCTTCCATGATGTTGTTGGTTAATTCATCCATGTGTTTTCCCTCCAATAAAAATTTTCTGCCTTTTTTTCATTCTCATAAAGGTGGCGGGGTTTCTCCGCAAATCCCGATTCTGGATACTAAGATTATTCCATATGAGGAAGTATCTTTTCCACATCTGTGTGTGGTCTTGGGATAACGTGGGAAGAAACAACCGTACCGACTTTTTCCGCTGCGATGGAGCCAGCGTCTACGGATGCTTTTACTGCGCCAACATCGCCGCGTACCATAACGGTAACTAAGCCGGAACCGATCTTCTCATACCCGACTAAAGCAACGTTTGCAGACTTAACCATCGCGTCGGCAGCTTCGATCGCGCCGACCAGACCTTTTGTCTCCACCATACCAAGGGCTTCTCTTTGCATGTTCTAATCCTCCTTGTAATGGTTAGCGGCACATTCAACATTTTAAACAATCCGCCTATCCCACCAGCCCATTCTTATGTCATAGATTACCGGGTAATTTTTGCTTTACGGATTTTTGGATATATTCTTTTTGCATTTTAACGAAAAATGCGTTTGATATGTGCGCTTGTTTGGTTGTTTTGTAACTAAATCCCATTATACTAAATGGCAGCTTGTACTTTCTTGTCGTGACAAGAGACTTTTTTGTCTAATGTTTTGTGGATATTTTACAAAAAAATATTTGGGGAGGGCGGTATTTTTCTGGTGTTTTTTGAATTGAATATAGAAGTGATATTTTTATGCGAATCGGACGCTGAAAGAAAGCCGAGGGGCGCCCGGGTGTTCCGGCTGGTTTGTGCAAATTTTTACTTTTTTTGATTCGCTGTAAGTGACATGTTTTTTATTAATTTACGTATGTATTTTGTATGGTGGAATTTTTTATTTGAATATGGTAGCTTTTTGTGAATTGATTTGAGATATGCTATTTTTTTCGATAACTGAATGATGGAGGGCTGTGAAAACTGACCATGCCGGGCAAATTCCCTCTCCAAGCGTCCGCCAATTCACAACCCCTGCTTGTCCACAATCCACCGCTTCAAAAAACCTCCACCACCCCATACTCCCCAAACTCCAGTTTCCCTCCAACCTTAAAATCCAACGCCTCTCGAAACACCGGCCCATCCACCGCAAGGGTATGATACTCCCCGTTCTCCCCGCAGGCATCCGCTCCGGCCGCTTCCATGACCTCCAATGCGGCTTCATCCAAAAATCTCCCTAAAAGATCCATCGGAAGAACCGTACGATGAACGCTTTTTATCAGGCAGCGATAGCCAAGCGCGATGGTTTCTGACACGATCTTTCTGCGCTGCTTTTGCCAGAGCGGGAAATAAGGAGTTAGCCCGCATTCCTTGCAGCAGCCTTCCTCCCACTCCCTGTTTTGCGCAATGTCAATATCGCCAAAGCACGCGCCTAAGGCTCCCATATCCTTTGCCTTTTTTAGTCCCTGGATAAAAGCCTGCCTGTAGCCTTCCCCGTTTGCAGGGCAGGCAATGACGGGAATGCCCAGGGCTTTTTCGTAGCGCTTTAGCATCGCGTCGTCCGCGCCGTGGAAATAAGACCGCGCGGCTTCCTTATTTACCATAATGACCAGGCACACCGGTTCATGGCCTTGCTCTATCATTTTATGTAGGGCAAGCGTGCTGTCTTTTCCACAGCTGTATGACATTGCAAATTTCATCTAAAAACACCCCTTAAACGTTTTTTGCTACCCCATCACCTGACAGATCAGGCCCGCGACATCTTCGTCGCTTGC
The DNA here is from genome assembly GCA_947385775.1 of uncultured Eubacterium sp. GTDB lineage: Bacteria > Bacillota > Clostridia > Lachnospirales > Lachnospiraceae > Eubacterium_J. Next base: position 12,117 of record CANDMI010000058.1, read on the forward strand.
CCTGCGGGGATTCGTGGCATAGGTAGCGTCCGCCAAAGCCGTTTTCACAAGCTCTTGTTTCAAATCTTCCACCTTATTTAAATCCGCGCCCCATTCCTTTAAAGAAGAAGGGATGTTTAACAGCGCATTCAGCTTTTCCACTTCCTGGATCAGGCTGGCTACGCCCATGCGGACGCTGACCGCCGGAAAATCCATGATCTTTGCGATACGCTGGTATTTTTTTGCCGCAAGGGAATATTCCCCGCTTATCACATGGGACAGATCCGCGTTAAACGCTAACACCTTTGGCAAAAGCATGGCATTGATGCGTCCATGCGCGATATGGAATTTCCCGCCAATGGCATGGGCAAGGCTGTGATTGACCCCAAGCCCCGCGGAATTAAACGCAAGCCCCGCCATGCAGGATGCGTTTTGCATCTCTGTGCGGGCAAGCAGGTCTTCCCCGTCCCGGTAAGCCATCGGCAAAAACCGGAACACTAAAGATATGGCTTTTTCGCACATCGCGTCCGAAAAATCGTTTGCGTTTGTGGAAACATAAGCTTCCAGCGCATGGGTCAACACATCCATGCCCGCGTCCGCAGTCACAGACGCAGGCGCGCTTGCGGTAAGCTGCGGGTCTAAGATCGCAACCGGAGGGCGAAGCGCCTGGCTGTCCAGTGGATATTTAACTCCTCTGGCGCTGTCAGAGATCACCGCATAATCCGTAACTTCCGAACCCGTCCCGCTTGTGGTAGGCACCGCAAAGCACTCCATTTTATCTGCCTCTACGTCTAACATCTGTTTTGCAATGGCGCGTATCGCCTTTGCCGCGTCGATCGTAGAGCCGCCGCCTACGGCGATGACCGCCTGCGGCCCAAACTCCTTAAAGGCCTGTACGCCCGCGGCCACAACCTCGATCGGCGGGTCCGGCACTACCCCGTCAAACACGCTGACTTCGCATCTGGTCAGATAGGACGCCACTCTGTCTATGGCCCCAATCTGTACCATAAAACGGTCCGTTACAATAAAAACCCTCTTGTCCTTCACCCGGCGCAGGCGTTCCAATGCGCCTTCACCGAAATAAATCCTGGTGCTGAAGCTAAATTCCTGCATATTACCTCCTCCATTCTGCCGATGGTCTTCATTACAAACGCCAGAGCATGTATGTAAATATTCTAAGCAGTCCGCTACTTAACGGCCCCCAATCCCGTCAAAGCTTCTGTTTTCATCCCATCGCCGCCGCAATGCGCCTCTCTGTATTCCGTAGGCGTCATGCCCACTTTCCGCTTAAAAACCTTGCTTAAATAATTCGCTTCATTATAGGAAAGCTCATAAGCGATGCTGATCACAGGCATATCCGTATCGATCAGCATTTCCTGGGCGACTGCGATCTTGCAATCCGTCACATAAGTAATGAAGTTTACCCCGGTAATTTTTTTGAAAAACCTGCTGAAATAATAAGAGCTCATGTTCGCATACTCTGCGGCCTGTTCCAGGCTGATGCCTTCCCTGACGTTGCGGTCAATATAATTCAAAACCCTCTGTTCGCTGCCCACCTGGTAGCAGCGGTCTTCATCAAACACGGCGAATATGATATCGAGCATCTTTTCCAGCACAAGATAGGTATCATATTTTTTCACCTGCTGGCCAAAACGAAGCTTAAACTGCTCTAAAACAGTCGCAAGCTTTGAATGAACCGCGTTTCCGAGAGAATCTCCAAGATGCGCCAAACCCTCGGCAAATGAAATCGCCTGGAACCGGATCACATTTTTATTATGTACATCTTCGTAAAGGGAAGCAAGGTAATCTTTTGCAACATCTGTGCATTTTTTATAACAAAACGCCCGCATCTGCTCATCTAAAAGCTTTAAGTACCGCTTCCTCCTTTGCTCTTCTTTTTCATCCTGGGTCTTTACCGTATCCCGTTTTAATATGCGCACCGCCGCCAAAAGCCAGGAAGGGCGGCAGGGCTTTAACAGGTAATCCTGTAAGCCAAGCCGCCACACATGCGGCGCGATATCCTTACGAACGCCTGTAGAGGTGACTAAGATCGGCGTGTCTTTCGACACCTGCCTTGCCTGCGCTAATATATCGCAGCGGCGCAGGTCAAACTTTGGCACATCCACAATGAGCAGATCTACATTTCCTTCCCGCAACAGCTTCATAACCGGCTCTTCCGTCGCCGCAAGGATGATCTCCGCTGACTCCAGCCCGTTTGCGAGAATGTCTTTGGTAACCTCCCGCTCCATCCGGTTTGCATTTAACACTACGATCTGTCCCATCCGTCATGCGCCTCCTTTTTTAACGTAAAATTCCCTTATTCCTCTTTTTTTTGCGGCAGGCGAAAGCTGATCTGATACCCTGCCTGCCCATCCTTTCTTGGCCCCGCGCAAAGCCCGTATTCCTTTCCAAACATCCGTTTCAGGCTCCGGTTTGAATCGTAAAGGGAAAAATCCTCTTCGGAAGAAATCCCGGGCTTTCGCTCCATCTCCTCTTGGGATATCTCCTTATCGCTTGCCACCGAAACGACCGCTTCCCCGTTTTCCTCCGCTACCGATATCTCTATCCTTCGCGCGTTCTCATTCCCATAGCCTTGGAGGGCGGAGCTAACGAGCGGCTCCATCACCATATAAGGGCAATTTACATCCAAAAACCGCTCCGGCGCCGAAATCGTATAGCTTAACGCGTCCCCCACCCACGCTTTTTGGATGCGCAGCAGCGCCCCTATATAGCTTAATTCCTCCCCAAGGGTGGATATGTCATTATCTGACTCTGCCACGTAGCGCATAACATCCGCAAAATCGTAAACGACGGCTTCTGTTTTTTTCGCCTTTTCCTGGAACGCAAGCTGTGAGATCAGATTCATCACAAAGAAAAAATAACCAAGCCTTACGCCCTGGTTTTTTATGACGGCAAGCTCGTCCTTTTTAAAGGAAAATTCCCTTTTGGAACCAAAATCTTCTTCCGACAGCAGCCCTCTGCTTTGGGCGCCGTGCGCCTTATCCCGATTATTCAATGGCATGCCCTCTTTTGCCGTCTGCTTTAGCTGGATGCCGTTTTGTATCATAAGCTCAAGCAGATCCCGAAGCAGCATGACCGCCGACTCCAGCTTTTCATAGGAAACCGGCTGCATTTTATTGTACGCGTCGTCTAAATCCTTGTCCTTTCTCCAGTCTTTTTTTGCGGACACGATATCTTCAAGCCCCCCTTCCTCGTCCGGGCTTAAACGCACCTGGCCCCCCATCAGCGAACCTACATATACGCCGTCACACATCAATGGAAGCGCAAAGTCCACAAGGCCCGCGTGGCAGCGGTAAATGCAAGGCTGGCCGGTGATCACAGCCTGTAGCCCGCCATGGGCGTCACACTGTTTGCACATCTCAAAAAAATCCTGATGCTCCCGCCCGAGCCGGCAGTAAGGCGTAAAACCACTATAGCGCGTAACGGGGCAGCCACGGTAATCCACCATTACAAAAGCCAGCCCTAAAGCCCTTGAACAATTATCCTGCAACATTTGAAGGAAACCAATGTCAAGATAATCGGTTATATTTTTCGCTTCTTTTAACATACACTCTATCCTCCAGCAAATATGGATCTTGCTTATGGGTCTATTATAACAAAAATTTCCTGTTTATACAACATATTTTGTATCGATTGCACAATTTTTTACTCTTTTTCTGAAATTTTGTTTTAACAATTTTTTACAGGCAAAACTTTGCGGTTGACACGGGCGCGGAACTAAATTACTATTAAAATAACAACGAGCAGAAATTTGCAGAGAAGTTTGGGTGAAAGTCCCACGTGGTCCCGCCACCGTGACGCACATCCGCCAAGTTCTAATCGGATGCGCCAAGCCGGTTCGCTGCGTCTGTCTTGTACAAATTCACGGTCGATGGACTTGTGCAAATCCAAACTGCGGATTTTTCGCAGCATATCTTTGCATGGCGCCCTCTTAAGTGAAGGGGCGCTTTTTTGCGCACGGACGGCGTTTTCCAACAGACTGATGAAATAGAATTTTTACCCGAAAGGAGAAACACAAATGAAAAAAAAATCAACCTCTATCCTAGCTTGCCTGGCCTGCATCCTGACTTGTATTTTAATCGCTTCCGGGATGCTCACGCTTACCGCCTGTAGCTCTGGCGACAGTTCAAAAAAGCCGGACAGCGCGGCGACCTCTAATGAAAATGAAAATGGAAAAACAGAGGCAGCCTCCCCAGACGATAACGCAGACTCCGCTACAGACGATAAAGAAGCGAATGCGGATTTCACAGCCGGACAGACCGTGACAGACCCAAGCGGAGCCGAGGTGACGATCCCAAAACAGGTGGATTCCATCGTCGTGCTCGCCCCTGCCCTGTCTGAAATCGTAACCGCGCTGGATCTGGGCGATAAGGTCGTAGGCTATGACACGTACAGCGCCGGCATCGAAGGGCTTCCTAAGGACGCTCCAACCTTTGACACCACAAACCCGGACATGGAAAAGCTTTCCGCCTTAGATCCGGACATGCTTTTGACCTCAAACCTGACTCTTTATGACCAGGATTCCCCATACCAGCCCCTCGTCGATGCAGGAACATGCGTCATCTGCGTCCCAAGCGGCGATGATTTTTCAGGCATTAAAAGCGATATCCGCTTCCTCGCCTCCGCCCTTGGAGTCAGCAAAGCCGGCGATACGCTGTTAGAAGATTTTGACGCGCAGTTAAACGAGCTTTCTAAAATCGCGGATTCGATCCCGGATAACGAACGCAAAAGCGTCTATTTTGAAATCGCGCCCGCCCCAAATATGTACAGCTTTGGAAACGGCGTATATATGAACGAAATGATTGAATGGATCGGCGCAAAAAACATCCTTTCGGATAAGCAGGGCTGGATCACGGTGGAAGGAGAAACCGTCGTAGCCGCAAACCCGGACGCGATTTTTACAAACGTCAGCTACGTTGACGATCCGGTTCAGGAAATATTAAGCCGGGACGGTTGGGCAGGCATCAGCGCCATTGCCGATAAAAACGTCCACTACATCGACAACAACGCCTCGTCCCAGGCGAACCACAACATTGTAAAGGCTATGCGCCAGATGGCCGAACTGCTCTACCCGGATTATTATAAATCCAAATGAAATACCGTGCAAAAATGACTGTGCTCGCCTGCATTGCACTTTTAGCGCTCCTTTTAGGCATCGGCATTGGCAGCGTGTATGTGGCTCCAGGAGACATCCTGGCCATCCTTTCCAATTTTTTGTTTGACACGCCGCTGCCAGAATCCCTGCCTTCCAGCTATCCGGCTATGGTGCTTAATATGCGTATGCCCCGTGTCGTTCTGGCGTTCCTCACCGGGGCGGCGTTAGCCGTAAGCGGCACAGTGACGCAGTCCATCCTGCAAAACCCGTTAGCCTCCCCGTTCGGCCTTGGCATTTCCGCGGGAGCCGGGCTTGGGGCGGCCGTCGTCATTACGCTTGGCCTTGCCGCGGCGGGACTTGGCACGTTTATTCTTCCTGGCGTCAGCCTTGGATTTGCCTTAGCTACCGTATTTTTGGTGGTTTTTATTTCCTCCCGTTTAGACAAGGGCGTTTCAAATGTTACGATCATCCTCGTTGGCACGGTGTTTTCCTTATTTTGCAACGCGGTCATGAACCTTTTGGCTACCAGCTCCCCGGCATATTCGGAACGCATCCAGCTATGGCTTTTGGGCAGCTTTTCCATGAAGGAATGGAACGCGGTATGGGTGCTTGCGGCGGCTTCCGTGATCGGGCTTGTCTTTTTCCTGTTTTACTCCAGGGAGTTGGACGTAATGACATTTGGCGAAGAATCCGCCCAGGCGATGGGCATTGATCTAGTAAAACTGAAACGCATCCTGTTAGCCGCCATCGCGTCGCTAACCGGGGTCGCCGTGGCTTTCGTCGGCATCATCGGCTTTGTGGACCTGATCGCCCCTCATATTGTACGCCGCCTGTTTGGCGCGACCCATAAAAAAGTCCTGCCAGCCAGCGCGTTGTTTGGCGGCACGTTTTTAGTATTATGCGATCTATCCGCAAGGACGCTTCTGCCCTCTAGAGAAATTCCGATCGGCGCGATCACGGCGTTGCTGGGAGCCCCGTTTTTCCTGTATATCTTTTTTGCAGGACGCAAAAACCGTTAAAAAACGGTTCCGATTTATATGACGAATATTATTGATACGGAGGGCTTTTATGTTACGAATTGAAAACTTAAGCTGCGGCTACGGAGGCCCGCCAATCGTACAGGATATTTCTTTCCATGTAAAGGAAGGGGAAAAATTCTGCATCCTGGGGCCAAACGGCTGCGGCAAGACGACGCTTTTACGCGCGATCGCAGGGCTGTTGCCCAGCAGCGGAAATATGGAGCTTTTAGGGCAAAACCTTCGAACTATACCGGTTAAAAAGCGCGCCCAGATCATGGCGTTAATGAGCCAGTTTTCCCCGGCGACCTTTGATTATACCGTATACGAAGCGGTCATGCTCGGCCGCTACGCCCACCAATCCAACGGCCTTTTATCCGGTGAGAGCGCAAAGGATAAAAAGGCCGTGGAAGAAAGCCTGCGCCTGACCGGAACATGGGAGCTTCGAGAGCGGCTTATTACAAGGCTGTCCGGCGGGCAGCTCCAGCGTGTATTCCTTGCCCGCACCTTCGCCCAGGAGCCTCGCGCCATTTTACTGGACGAGCCTACAAACCATCTCGACCTGCGCTACCAGGTAGAACTTGTGGAAAGCTTAAAAAACTGGACGAAAGCCGGCGGGCGCTGCGTGGTCGGGGTGTTTCATGATATGAACCTTGCGCTGTCTTTCGCAGACACCGTGCTTTTACTAAACCACGGCAAGATCGAGCATTGCGGAGATTTAAAAGACTTTGACCTTTCCATGCTGGACGAACTGTATCACATGGATGTCCGGGGACATATGGTCGCTTCGTTAAAGCGTTGGGTTTAAGATTTTGCGTTTGTCAATCATGCCAAATGACCTGCCGCATATTAATTTCAAAGCAGATCATTTGGCTTTTAAATCATTTTCAAAAATTTACAATTTATCGCCCTGACTTACATCAGCTTACGGAACAACTCCTTTAAATCCTCCACCGACGTTTCTTTCGGGTTTCCTGGACGGCATGCGTCTGCATAAGCGGACTGCGCCAAAAAATCTAAATCTTCTTCCTTTAACGCCTCCAGCTTTGATGGAATGCCTACATCCGCGGACAGCTGGCGCACCGCGTCAATCGCCGCCTTTCTGTATGCGGCTTCATCCATGCCTGTAGTGTCAACGCCCATCGCTTGCGCGATATCCTTAAATTTTTCCCCAGTGGCTTCCTGGTTGTATTCCATCACGATCGGAAGCATCATCGCGCAGGCCACCCCATGCGGCGTGTCGTAAACCGCGCCAAGCGTATGCGCCATAGAATGCGCGATGCCAAGCCCCACATTGGAAAACGCCATGCCCGTTACGTACTGTCCTAACGCCATGCCTTCGCGTCCATCCGCCTCATCTTTGACTGCGCCGCGTAAGCTTTTTGAGATCAGACGTATCGCTTCCAGGTTCAGACAGTCCGCCAGCTCCCAGGCCGCTTTTGTCGTATACCCTTCGATCGCGTGCGTCAAAGCGTCCATGCCAGTCGCAGCCGTAAGGCTCTTTGGCATCGTAGACATCATATCCGGGTCAATGATCGCGATGTCCGGGATATCATTCGTGTCCACGCAGACAAATTTCCGTTTTTTCTCAACGTCCGTGATTACATAATTGATCGTCGCTTCCGCCGCCGTGCCTGCGGTCGTTGGCACCGCGATCGTAAATACGGTATGGTTTTTGGTCGGCGCTTCCCCCTCCAAAGAGCGCACATCCGCAAACTCCGGATTGTTTACAATAATGCCGATGGCTTTTCCGGTATCCATAGAAGATCCGCCGCCGATCGTGATCATATAGTCCGCGCCGGATTTTTTATAAGCCTCCACGCCGGATTTTACATTTTCAATCGTCGGATTTGGCTTTATGTCGGAATATATCTCATATGCCTGTCCATTTTGATCCAAAAGATCCGTCACCTTTTTTGTAACGCCAAATTTTACCAGGTCAGGGTCAGACGCGATAAACGCTTTTTTTAACCCTTTCCCCTGAATGATCCCAGGAATTTCCTGGATCGCCCCCTTTCCATGATACGAAATTGCATTCAATACAAAACGATTTGCCATAGCTTCCTTCCTCCTGATTATTTTTTAACGCTTTCAAAAGCGTTAACTTATTTTACCACACCAGGGACGAACAAACAAGCTTTCGTAAAAAATATCTGCTTGAAATATCGATTTTTTGGTCATAATTACTATACTGGACTCTTTGCGTTTTATAAGGTATACTGAAACGTGTCTGAAAATCAGAAATAAGAAAGGACCTTTTACAATGACCGAAAAAGAAGCCTGTCAAATTCTCGGGCTGGCGCCGAAAGATGGGATTTTAGAGCTAAAAAAGAAATACCGAAAGCTTATGATAAAAATGCATCCAGACGCGGGCGTTTCCCAAAGCGAAGCATACGCATACAACGCGAAAGACATCAACGTAGCGTATTCCGTCTTAAAGGAGCTTTTAGCCTGCGGCGCTTTAAACGACAGCGAAAAAAAGAAAAACAGCCGCCAGAAAAAAGAAAGCCGCCCGGTCTGGAACGCTCCGGTTAATCCAAACGCCTATATGGAAAGGGACGTGCTGCAATATGCCGAAGGGCATGACGGCTCTGTTTTGGGGAGCTTTCTTGTCGCAAGGGGAAAATACATGTGGACGGCGCAGGAGGATTTCCCGCTGTTTCTTTGCAGCTTGTACCAGTGCAGCAAAAAGCTTTTAGAGCAAGCGGCTCCGCAAAAACTGTCCCAGGCGAATAAGCAGCGATTGCAGGCGGAGCTTTCCTACCTGCTGGCGCAGCAATTTATCTCCCACGCGCCGCTTTTAGAAGAGCTTGCAAAAAAGGAAGAGGCAGATCCAAATGGAAACCGCGTTTTTTACATTCCCGCGATGATCGAATTTTCCAGAGAAAAAGCGCGAAACCAGGACATCTTAAGTCCCGGGACGCGCCTTTGTCCATCCGGCGTGCGAAGCCACCGACTGTATCTAAAAAACGACGCAGGGAAAGAAATCGGCTATCTTTCTTTTTTGGACGACCGGCTTTACTATATCGTGATACCGCTTTTTGAGCAAAAAGCGGCGCAGGTTAAGATCATTGCCTCGGATAAGCAGCCAACGCGTAAAAAAAGAACGCCTGCGGGCTATCAATGCCTGCACCTGTGGCTCAAGCTGCTGTCGGACGCTTTTATGGATATTCCTTCTATGGATATGACGGATCATTTGAATGTGAAAATCGAACGATTGTTAAAACGTGTTTGATTTGATTTGGATAAAAATTTGATTCGGATAAAAGTTTGAATAAAAAGTCTGAATCGAAAATTTTTGATTCAAACTTTTTATTCAAATCGAACCCGCCCTTTTATATGCCTTTTGCTTTTTACGATGACCTTCCCTGATTTTTCAGTCGGAATCCGGAAACCATCTCACGCAGCGCGTCCGCCTGGCTGGACAGCTCCTCGCTTGCGGCCGCGCTGGACTCCGCCGTGTTTACATTATTTTGGACGACTATGGAAATCTGGTCGATGCCGTTTGTGATCTCTTTTGCCGCTTTGGACTGCCTCTTCGTATTTTCCGCGATCTCGCCAATCAAACCATTCATTTTCTCCGCAAGCCCTGCGACCGCTAACATGGAGCCCGCCGTATCTTGCGCCGCGTCTACCCCTTCTTCCATGGATTCGATCGTCTCTCCTAAAAGCTGCGTCGTCTCCTGGGCCGCGTCCGCGGATTTTCCCGCAAGGGTGCGCACCTCTTCCGCCACTACCGCAAACCCTTTTCCGGCCTCCCCTGCGCGGGAAGCTTCCACCGCCGCGTTTAATGCCAGGATGTTTGTCTGAAACGCGATATCGTCGATCGTCTTTACGATCTTATGGATCGCATTGGATTTTTCACTGATCTTTTGAATGACCTCTGTCATATTTCGCATTTTTTCATTGCTTTCTAAAAGCCCTTCCTGCACTTCTTTTGAAATGTCGCTTGCTTCCTGGGCGCCCGATGCGATCTCCTGTATGTGCACAGACACCTTTCCCATCGTGTCCGCTAACGTCTCCACCTGGGCCGCCTGTTCGGTCGAACCCTGGGATAAGCTTACGGCGCTGTCGGAAACTAGCGCGGAGCCTGCCGCAACGTCTTTGGAAGCCGCGTTTAGCTGTCCCACGATCAAGTTTAATTCTACGCCAATTTCATCAAAGGATTCCTTGATCTTTAAAAACTCCCCGCTGTATTCATTTTTCAGCTCAAACGCCAGGTTCCCTTTTGCGATTTCCCGCAGGGTGTCTGAAATTTCATTGATATACTTTATGTAATCACGAAGCCTTAAAGTCACCCGGTTAAAGTCGTCCGCAAGAACCCCAAGCTCATCCCCAGAGCGGTAAGAAATCGTCTGATCCAAATCCCCCTGGGCGATCCTGGTAGCCGCTTTGCTAATCTCTTTCACCGGCCTGCCAATGATCCTGCGGATCTGGATTGTCACCAAAAGTATCATAAGAAGCACCGCCCCGCCAGACATCGACATCATGATCTGCGTTAACCGGGAAAGCTCTGACAACACCTCTTTTTTAGACACATAAGCAACCGCCGCCCAATCGCTGCCTTCGATATCGGCAGTCTCAACGTAGGTGTTTTTATACAGGCTAAGCCCTGTATCCCCGGCCTGTATCCGTTGCCCGATATAGGCGTACATGCCGCCCGCCTCGCTTAGCTTTTCTCCAACCAGATCTTCTTTCGCGTGCCCGATGATCGTGTCCGTGCGTTTATCCACCAAAAAAATGCTTCCGGTATCCTCGATTTTTGTATCTTTTACGATATCCGAGATGGAATCTAAATACACATCCGCCGCCGCAACGCCTAACGTATTTCCGTTTTTGTCCTTTAACACACCGGACGCGCCAACTACATAAGACTGACTGTCCTCGTCAAAATATACGTCTCCGAGAATAAAATCCTCCGATTCAAGCCCATCCACATACCAGCTTTTTACGAGCGCGTTAAATTCCGGCCCCGGCACAAACGACGCATGATACAAAGCCCCGTCCGTCAAAGCCACATACAGCCCAGCGGGATAAGCGTCACTTTGACCCGCCGTATGCTTGATGTATTCTAACATTTCTGGAATGTCCATGCCTTCATACTCGATCGTGTCCCTTTGGGTCTTTAGCATCGCAAGCGTCTGGTTCATCCAGGCTTTCGTCTGCTGGAGCGTTTTTTCCGTCGTCATATGCAGCATTTCCTCACTCTTTGCAAGCAAGTTTTTCGACATGCGGTTATTTACTACAAACAACAGCGCGGACACCGCGATCATTACGCTTACCACGATCGCGAACACCAATTTTACGGTGATCCCGATTCCTTTTCGTTTGGAAGACTGCATCTTACGCATCCCCCTATTCGACTCATCCATTTTCATTTATCTATGTCCTCCCTTTTAGCTTTTCCCCGTTCAAAACGCTTCTTTGCCCCGAAAAGCCGCGGCCTCCTGCGCCGTCTTTTTCAGATATTTGATGACCTCTGCCGGGTATCCTCCCACGGCGGTTTCGTTTGTCGCCATCACAGCCGCCGCGCCGTCCAACACCGCATGAAAGATATCCGAAACCTCCGCCCGCGTTGGATACGGCTTTTGCACCATGGACGCTAAAAGCTGCGTTACGACCAAAAACGGCTTGCCTTCTTTGCGGCATATTTGCGATATCGACCTTTGCGCGGCCGGCAATTTCCATAAAGGCATATCGTTTCCCAGATCCCCTCTTGCGATCACGACCATATCCGCGCCAGGCAAAATGTCCCTGATATTTTTCATGCCCTCCCGGTTTTCAATTTTCGCAAAGATGCGGATATGCCCCAGCTGGTTTTTCAAAAGCTCCTTTCGCACCTGGATCAGCTGCTCGCCTTTTGTCACAAACGGCTGCATCAGCGCCGTAACGCCATATTCTTTCGCCAAACGGATATTTTCCTTATCCTGGTTTGTGATCACAGGGCCTTCGATCTGCTTTCCGACCGCCTTTAAGCTCTTTCTTTTTTGCAACACCCCGCCTCTTAGGACGCGCGCCAATGCGCCCTGTCCTTTTGATATTGACATGACCTCAAGCTCCATTTTCCCATCATCCAGCAAGATCCGGTCGCCGATTTCCAACGCCCCAAGGATCTGGGCGCTTACAGGGATCTTAGGCCCACAGGAAGGCTGGCAGGCAAGCTCGATTTCCTGCGATTCCATCAGCTGCAATGGAACAAGCAGATCCCCGATGCGCACCTCCGGCCCTTGCATATCGATCAAAAGCTGCGGCTTTACCCCCGCAAGGCGCGCGGCTTCCCAAAAATTGCAGATGGACTGGCGGCTTTCCTTTAACCCGCCATGGGACAAATTCAAACGCATCCCAGTCATGCCTTCTTGAAACATTTTTTTCAACATATCCACCTGCGCGCAGGCGGGACCTAACGTGCCAAAAATTTCTACCATTTCGTATCACCTTTTGGATTTATTTTGTTGCAAATCGTAAGTTTGATTATAACATAGGAAAACAAAGATTTCCAGACTTGGAAAAAGATTTTAATGAAAATATCGGCTTATTATATATGGAAGAAAATCGTGAGAAAGAAATATAACAGGCCGCTTGCAAACCTTCCACCCTTTATAGTCCTGTCTTTGACAGTTAGTAGATTAAAAAATCGCTGTATCCCTTGTGTTTTCTG
>CANDMI010000059.1 GCA_947385775.1 uncultured Eubacterium sp.
GGGCGGGGCGGGCCGGGGCAATTATTCCCCCCCCCCCACCCCCCCCCCCCCAACTCCTCTCTCCTGACTGGTTTTCATAAGCGTTAAAACAATATTATACTCATTATACCTGTGAGTGATATGATTTGATGCAGAGTATCGGTTAGTATATGATAAGGAGAAAATATGTCACTCAAAAAAATCGCCGAAATGACGGGCGTTTCCCCATCTACGGTATCCAGGGTGTTAAATCGCACCTCCCCATCCTGCGCTTCGAAGGAATTGCAGGATAAAATCTTTGACGCAGCCCGTAAAATCGGCTACCAGCCGAATGAAAACGCAAGGATGCTCCGTAAGCATACTGTCCAAAAAGAAACGACACACCATGTATCCATAGTGCTTGCCCGAATCCGGGATATCAAGCATGACCCGTTTTTTTACGAACTGTTCCGATGCTTGGAATCGGAATTGTTTCAAAGCCGCGTTTCCATCGACCAGGTGATCTATGCGGATGACGAGCCGGAATCGGACATTGCAAAATCCCAGGGGGTTATCATTCTAGGGCGCTGCTCCAAAAAGCTGCTAAGCCATATCCTGGCGCAGACAAAAAACGCCATTGGCATCTGGCGAAACAGCATGGATTACCAATTAGACGAAGTCGTATGCGACGGCAGAAAAGCGGCGGAGCTTGCGATGGATTACCTGCTTTCGCTTGGGCATAAAAACATTGCCTATATCGGGGATTGTTCCTATGAAAGCCGCTATATTGGATACTGCAATTCGTTTATCAATCACCGCATCCCGCTAAATTACGACTGGATACGCCAGTCAGACCAGACCGGGGAATCCGGCGCCCAGGCGTTTTTGGAACTGCTGCAAAAATCAGATGATTTTACGGCTGTGTTTTGCGCCAACGATATTACGGCAATTAACGTCTTAAAATGCATGAATGAAAAATCCCGTGAGGTAACTAGGAAAATATCTGTGATTTCCATAGACGATATCGAAGAAAGCCAAAATACAACGCCGTTTTTAACCACCATCCATATTCCCAAAGCGGAAATGGCGCATATGGCGGTTACGATGCTGATAGACCGAATTGAAAAAAAGCATACGGAAAACATTCGGGTGGAATTTCCGTGCCGGATTGTAAAACGGGATAGTTGTTATCCGGTGTGAAAAATGGAAACAAATATATTCCTGCCTTCGGGGATGGATGCCGGGAAAATGATCTGCCAGCGGAGCGTCAGGGTTTTTGTTTAAAACAGGTTGTAAAATATTTCCTCCAGGGGGATGCTAAAACTGCTGCAGAGCGATGCGGAAACTATGTCTATGCAGGATTCTTTTTCCTGGGCAATCATGCCGTCGGATGCAAGCTGGCAGAAGCTGGAAAGGACAAATTTGCCATCAGACAGCAGATAGGTTTCTATGGAACGCGCACTGGCATCGGCAATCCAGTATTCCTTTACGCCGGATTTTTCATACAGATCCTTTTTGTATCCTCTGTCGTTTTTGGCTGTGCTTGGAGAAAGCACTTCCACGACCAGATCGGGCGTGCCATGAATGCCGTCTCTTTTTATGATATTCTTATTGCAGACAATCATAACATCCGGCATGACCCGGTCATTTTCCGTCAGGAAAACGTCTACGCCGTCGCTGAAAGCCTCACATGTTTTCCCTTTTAGGAAGCTGCGGAATACATGATAGATATTTCCTGCCACCCGGTTATGATTTACCGATGCGCCAGCCATCATGAAAATTTCACCGTTCAATAGTTCCTCACGCGATGGTTCCTGGTATGCTAAGCTTCCGTTCATTGTTTTTCATCTCCATTTTTTCATCCGTTTTTATTATTTTTGGCGAATCAGAAACACATCCGATTGTCTTTCTGATTCGATTATATAACAGGGTGGGGAAGAAATCAACCATTCTGTTGCATATTATAAAACAAACAACCAGCGTCGTACAGAATCAACAAGCGAAAACGTTTGCACAATTTCTATTTGACACATCCCCAAAAAAACGTTATTATCATCCATGAACACGGAAAACAAATTTCCAAATTTATGAAGCAGATCTAATATTAAAATAGTAAAACAAGCCATTTGCAGGCCCCCCTGTGGCTTGCAAGCAATGAACAACCCAAAATATACACATAAAAAACATAATAAAAATTAAGAAAACGTTTGTGTAAATATTGGGAAATTAAAATGGCTAAAAAAGGAGAACAAATCATGAATGGAATGAAGCAAAACGGTTTAAAATTAATGAAAAGAACAACTGCAATCGCATTATCCGCTGTAATGGCATTTTCCCTTGCGGCCTGCGGCGGCAAAAAGGACGCGGGTTCTAAAGGGGACGGCGAAAGCGGGGATAAGATAACGCTTACGAACGTATCCTATGACCCAACCCGTGAGCTGTACCAGGAATACAACAAGATATTTGCAGACTATTATAAGGAAGAAACCGGAAAAGAAATCGAAGTCGTACAGTCCCACGGCGGCTCGGGGGCGCAGGCGCGTTCTGTAATAGAAGGAAACGACGCGGATGTGGTGACGCTTGCGCTTGCCCATGACATTACCTCGATTGAAAATGCGGGGATGATCGAAAGCGGCTGGCTGGATGAGTTTGAGGGCAACAGCTCCCCGTATAAATCCACCATCGTGCTGCTGGTGCGAAAAGGCAACGAAAAAAATATCAAAGACTGGGATGACCTGGCAAAAGACGGCATTGACGTGATAGCCCCGGACCCAAAATCTTCCGGCGCGGCGGACTGGGGATTTTTAGCGATGTGGTATTATGCGAAGGAGCAGTTTAACGGGGACGAGGAAAAGATGAAGGAGTTTGTCGGAAAGATTTACGGCAACGTCCTTGTCATGGATTCTGGCGCAAGGGGCGCGACGACCACGTTTGTAGAAAATAAACAGGGAGATGTGCTGGTAGCCTGGGAAAACGAAGCGCTGTTAACGCTGGCGGAGTATCCGCAAGATTATGAAATGGTTACGCCAAGCATCAGCATTTTGGCGGAGCCGTCGGTAGCCATTGTGGATGAAAACGCAGATAAAAACGGAACCCAGGAGGCCGCGAAAGAATACCTTTCTTATCTATATACAGAAGATGCGCAGCGCATCATCGGCAAAAACTATTACCGCCCATCCGATGAGAAGGTTTTAAAAGAATTTAAAGATACATTTGATCTGTCCGTAAACCTGTGCACGATCGATGATTTCGGAGGCTGGGATCAGGCATACGAGGATTTCTTTGCGGACGACGCGATTTTTGACGAAATATACTCGAAATAAATGTAACTGTTCAGCGAAAGGCTGAACGCATCCAATCAACAGGAGGAACGCCATGAACCAGGGGAAGAAAAAAAAGAACCATGTCATACCGGGCTTTGGTCTGACGCTTGGAACGACGATCGCGATGCTTTCTTTGATCGTTTTGATCCCGCTTGCGTCGATACTGGTATATTCCATCCGCATGTCCCCGGCGGAATTTGTCAAGCTGTTTACCAGGCCAAATGTGACCCATGCGTTTTTGGTAAGCATTGGCTGCGCGTTTCTTGCGGCCTGTATCAACGGCCTGTTTGGAACGGTCATCGCATGGGTTTTGGTGCGGTATGATTTCCCTGGGAAACGGCTGATTGACGGTATGATTGAGCTGCCATTCGCGCTGCCAAGCGCGGTGGCGGGAATCACGCTGACAAAAATGTATTCCGACAACGGGGCTTTTGGCAGGGCGTTAGAGCAGCTTGGCATCCAGGCTGCTTATTCCAGGCTTGGGATCGTCATTGCCATGGTGTTTGTCGGGATTCCGTTTGTGATACGGGCGGAGCAGCCGGTTTTAGAAAAACTGTCCGTATCCTACGAAGAAGCGGCGTTGATGCTTGGCGCGTCGCGAAGGGCTGTCTTTTGGAAGGTTATTTTTCCGGAAATCAAGCCAGCCCTTTTCACAGGCTTTGGATTAGCCCTTGCAAGGGGCATCGGGGAATATGGGAGCGTCATCTACATATCCGGAAACAGCGAGAAAAATGGGACTCAGGTCGTATCTTATCTGATCATGCAAAAGTTAAATTCCGGGAATGTAGACTATGAGGGCGCGGCCGCGCTGGCGCTTGTTTTACTGATACTGTCGTTTGTCATGCTGTTTTTTATAAATTTAGTGCAGCATTCCGCGAGCCGTCGAACCGGCGTATAGGAGGGCAGGATGAAAAAACAGACACAACAGGGATCTACAGCCACAAAATGGATTTTGATCGGAATCAGCTTCTTATTTTTGCTGGTTATGCTGGTAGTGCCGCTATTTGAGGTCATATACCGTTCCTTAAAGGATGGATGGGAGCTGTACCTGTCCGCGCTGACGGCGGAGTATACGCTGTCAGCCTTAAAGGTTACCTTTATTGCCGCAATTACGGCGCTTATTGTAAATACATTTTTTGGCGTTGTGGCGGCATGGCTGGTGACAAAATTTGATTTCCGCGGAAAAAATGTGTTAATGACGTTAATAGACATCCCGTTTTCCGTGTCCCCGGTCATTGCGGGTCTTGCTTATATTATGACATTCGGGCGCACCGGCTGGGCGGCGCCGTTTATCGAATGGATCAACGATACCTTTGGAACGGACATTGCGCTTGTGTTTTCCGTACCGGGGGTTGCGCTGGCTACGATCTTTGTAACGTTTCCGTTTGTTTCCAGGGAAATCATTCCGGTATTGACCGCCCAGGGAAGGGACGAGGAAACGGCTGCGGCGCTGATGGGCGCATCCGGGCTGACTATTTTTCGTAAAATTACGTTTCCCCATATGAAATGGGGGCTGTTGTACGGTATGATTTTGTGCGCGGCCAGAGCGTTTGGGGAATTTGGCGCGGTTTACGCGGTTTCCAAAGCAAGGGGAAAGACGTTTACGCTCCCGTTGGAGATTGACGCGCTGTATATGGCGGGAAGCTCGGATTCTATCACCCAGGCGTTTGCCATATCTTCTTTGCTTGCCGGGCTTGCGGTCATAATGCTGATCTTAAAAAACATTGTAGAGCATTATGGGAAGCGGAATGATATCTGAATGAAGGAAACCGATTTATGAAAAACATGGATGTGTTACAGTTTAGCCCAGGATTTTGCATTTGCGGCAAAGTCCGTAAGTTAACGTGAATTTAAGGGGGACGCGCGATGTACGTGGAAATGAAAGATGTATGCAAGCGGTTTGACGATTTTCAGGCGGTAGACCATGTCAGCTTCGGGATAGAGAAGGGGAGGCTGGCGGCGCTGCTTGGGCCAAGCGGCAGCGGCAAGACCACGGCCCTGCGAATACTGGCAGGGTTAGAAAGCCAGGACAGCGGGGACGTGATATTGGAAGGAAAGGTGATCAACGATGTGGCGGCAAATGAGCGCGGGATCGGCTTTGTGTTCCAAAATTATGCCCTGTTTCGATATATGACGGTCTATGACAATATCGCCTTTGGCTTAAACGTGAAAAAGATGGATAAGAAAAAAATAAAAGACCGTGTGGAAGAAATGATTTCCTTAATCGGGCTGGATGGCTTAGAGGGCCGCTATCCAAACCAGCTTTCCGGCGGGCAGCGCCAAAGGGTGGCGTTCGCCCGGGCCATCGCCCCAAAGCCGAACCTGCTGCTTTTGGATGAACCGTTCGCGGCCATTGACGCGAAGGTGCGAAAGGAGCTTCGCTCCTGGCTTCGGGAAATGGTGCGCAAGGTAGGGATTACGAGCATTTTCGTCACCCACGACCAGGACGAAGCCGTGGAGGTGGCGGATGACATTTTGATCATCAACGAAGGAAGGTTGGAGCAGATTGGCGACCCAAAGGAAATATACAAGCATCCGAAAACGCCGTTTGTGGCGCAGTTTATCGGCGCCTCCGAGGTGCTGGACGACTTGTCCGGGTTTAAAGGGTTTGGAGAAATCGGAGCCGGGAAAAAGGCGATCGTGCGGCCGGAATTTGTAGAAGCGTTTAAAAGCGATAACCAGAAGTTTAAAAATATGCTTCATGCGGTGGAGTCGGGAATTGTGGAAAAGATTGCGTTCCGCGGAAGTTACCTGGAGGTGACGCTGCTGGTAAACGGGGTGCGGCTGACGACGAACCGGTCGTTGGAGAGGCGCAATATCCAGATTGGGGAGAAAATGTGCGTGCTGCTGTACCGGATTTATGTGTTTGATGAGAATGGGGCGGAGATTCGCAAGAATGAGCTGCTTAAGGGGATTGATGTGGAGGCGCTGTAAATTGTGAAATAGGTTATATTTATAGCGGAGCGGACGCTGGGTGATGGGGAACTGGGCTGGCCCCCGGTTCCCATTCCAGAATGTAAGAAGCTCTAAGCATCCTGTTTTTATGTTTTCACAGCCGGACGGATGCTAAGAGCTTCTAACATTCTTCCATACGTCACCGGAAGCCAGCCCAGTTCCCCATCACCCGGCTGGTTTTCGTAAGTTTCACGTAATAAAAGAGCTGTTTTATACTTTCATTGACAGGGTAGGGCAGAGCAAAGGAATGTTTTGAAAAGCTTATAGAAGGGCGTGGAACAGGTGCGTGAAAATTCAATGATTTTATGAAGCCTAAAGCCGATCACATTAAATAAAAGTATGCCGCAATTAAAACAAGATACTCCTTTCATAATAGAATCGTCTGTAAAATTTCGTCGTAACGCATATGAAACCCAGCCTGGAGAGGGGAGCTGCCTGGTCTGGCTGGGGCGTATGCAGGAATGTTTAGAAGTTCTTGTATTCTGCATGATACACAGGCGGCGAAGCCGAAAGCGGCGCCTGTCGCCATGGCGTAGCCGGGCGTTTTAGGCGCCGCGTCCGTCCGGTTGTGAAAACCAAACAGCAGAATACATAGAACTTCTTACATTCAGAAATTGTCCAGCCAGACCAGGCGGCTCCCCTCTCCAAGCGTCCGGTCAACATGTAAATAAAGGGTTTACCCACGCACCCCCTTCAATTCCTCCAAAATACGATAAGGGATATGCAAATCCCCCTTCCCAACTCCAAGCTTTATATCCGGCTTATTCGCCCCATGAAAATCCGACCCCCCGGTAACGATCAGCCCATAAGAAGCCGTAAGCTCACGAAAACGCTTCTCATCCCCAGCCGTATTTTCCGAATAAATAGCCTCAATGCCGCACATCCCGGCATCCTTCATTTCCTGTATCATCCGGTGTAAATCATCCTCCGGTAACTTATACATAACCGGATGCGCCAGGACGCAAATCCCCCCGGCTCCACGGATTAAATTTACCGCGTCAATCGGTGAGATCATCGGGCGCTGGATATAACAGCGGCATCCTTCCCCAATATAGTTGGCAAATACAAAAGAAATATCCGGAGCCTGTCCGGTTTCCACTAAATATTTTGCAACATGGGCGCGGCTTAGGATACTGTCCGGGGCGCGTTTTTTTAGTTCTTCCATCGTGATCGAAAAGCCTTCCTGCTGTAAGCTTTCCACCATGCGGTCATTGCGGGAGCTTCGAAAATCCCGGAATTGTTCCATCATGCTTTTTAATTTCGGGTCGTCTTTCGATACATAGTAACCAAGGACATGAACCTCACAGCCCAGGTAGTCGGTGGACAGCTCCACCCCGGGGATAAATTCAATGCCCAGTTTTTCAGCGGCTTCCTGCGCAGGCGCAGTCCCGTCCATCGTATCGTGGTCGGTAAGCGCCATTGCGGAAAGCCCCGCGCGTTTTGCCTCCTCCATCAATGCATCCGGGGAAAAGGTTCCGTCGGATGCATTGGAGTGTACATGCATATCAATGATCCCAGTGTCCATATTTTTGTTGTCTCCTTTTTATTTAAATAAGGAAGAAACAGGATGCTTTAATTTAGCCAGAAGCGACTGGCTTTTTTGTATGCCTGCGGTCGTTTTTTTCAGTTCCGCGATTTCTTTTTTCAGGCTTTCGTTGTCTTTATGAAGCTTCGCGATGGCCATTGAAAAATAGTGGACCGTAGACTCATACATGTCCGCGTCTTTCACTTCCCATTTTGGCAGTTCCGATACATCGTCGGAAAACAGAGGCTTTCCATCCCGGATGTATTCTTCCGCGACCCGCTTGTTTCCGGCTGCATATTTAGCCAAAAGCGTCCTTGTTTCTTCTGCGGAAAGCATACCGCAATCCGTATCCGGGTACTCTTTGGAAAGCTCCTTTAAAAACGAAGCGAGGTAATGCAGCTCACTGGTTGAAAACAGGTCGTTTTTATTAAGTATCCGTTTAATTTCCGCACAATTAAGGTTCAGGCTTGGATTTGCCATTTCAGAAGGGAGCTGAAAATCATCCGTCAACTCCAGGCCGATACAGTCCATAAAATCATGGATGATGGAATGGTTTACCCAGCTTTGCGGCTCAAACCGCCGGACGATAATGTTTTCCCTTGCAAACAGCTCGGACAGGCGGTCCAGCTTGGAAGCGTAATCCAGCACCAGCTTGTACTTTTTTTGCAGCCGTTCCATATATTCGTTGATCTGTTCGGTAAGCGGCCTGCTGGCGCGCTTGATATTCTGATTCCAAAGGGAAACCATATATTTATCCTGGCGGCGCAGGTATACGATGATCTTAACCTGGTATCCTTCCCGCTGCGCTTCCTGCTCCAGATATGGAAATACGTCCTTCCTGGAATAGCTTGAGGCGCGCCCAGAGGTCTTCGTCTGTCAAGATCACATTGTCGTACTGCTTAAAGCACTCCCTGACCATTTCGATCCCTTCCAGCAAGTCTCTTTCGATTTCCTCCTTTGTAGGCTGGTTCGCGGAATTTTTATCCCCCAGCATAAAATGCGCATTCCGGTTTTGGCTCACATAAGGGTATTTATGCGGCTGCTTCGGAAAACAGTATCCATGCTGCTCTAACGTTTTCCGGTTCTCGCTTAAAAATAACTGGATAGAAGAAGTAGCGGTTTTTGGAGTGCCAATATGCAAATACAGGACTTTCATGATAAAGCTCCTTTCTCATTTCGTTTATAATCTTCTCCTGTATCACATAGTCTGCGCGATGCCGGCCTGAATTATTTGCGGCACATATAATATCGGCATATTTTGCCGTTTTGTGCACTATGGATAAGGAGTGTTTTTGTCATGAAATTGTATCAACTGTGACAACTATAAGTTACAGTTCAGTCCAGGACTTTACATTTACTGCAAAGTCCGTATGGTTAAAGTAGCGGTTGCGGGAATCTGGCTCTTTGTCAAAGACAAACTTTCAATGAGCCGGATTTCGTTACAGTGAAGCTAATGGCTGAACTGTAACCACTATATACTCGTTTCTTTAAAAAAAGATTGAAAAAAGAAATTTTTTGTATATAATGGATTTCAGAAAACACAAGGAGGAAAAAAATGAGGGGCAAGTTTACGTGTACTTTCCGGCAAATGGGCGCTGGGCTCTCGGGGGGGGGTATTGCGTTGCGGATAGGGGGATAAAGTGAGGATTCTGGTAGTGGAAGATTCGGTGCGCCTTGCCGATACGGTTGCGGACGCGCTTACGAAGGAAGGGTATGCCGTTGACATTGCAAACGACGGGCAGACAGGATATGAAAATGCGGTAAGCGGGATATACGATATGGTAATCCTGGATTTGATGCTTCCAAAAAAGAGCGGCTATGAGGTTTTAGCGGATATCCGAAAAGAAGGGCATGACGTTCCGGTATTGATCTTGTCCGCCAGGTCGGAGCTGGAGGATAAGGTAAACGGGTTTGAGCTTGGGGCGGACGACTATGTCACAAAACCGTTTGAAATGCGGGAGCTGCTTATGCGAATCCAGGCCATCGTGCGCAGGCGCACAAAGCAGGAGATTGTGCCGTTGCAGGCGGGAAATCTGGAATTAAATATGGCTACCTGCGAAATCTGCAATTGCGAGAGCCAAAAAACAATGAAAATTTCCGCAAAGGAGATGCAGCTTTTGGAGTTTTTTCTGTTAAATAAAAACCAGGTTTTAGAAAAGGAACAGATTTTGACGAAGGTATGGGGATTTGATTCGGATGCGGAATACAACAATGTGGAGGTCTATGTGTCATTTTTAAGGAAAAAAATAAAAAATCTGCACATAAACGTAAAAATCCGCGCGGTACGCGGCGTAGGGTATATTTTGGAGCCGGACGATGATTAAAATACTGCGGAAAAAAATCAGCATTCTGTTTGCGGGGCTTTTGGCGGCTATCTGGATTATCATATTGGTCATGTTTAACTGGGTCAATTATAACGACGGGCTTCAAAGGCTGCGTTATGATGTAAATAATGAGATCCGGGAAGGCGGGTGGCTTACCTTTTTATCTTCCGGCGGAAAAGATGAAGCCTTTGATCTGGACGGGCTGGAATACTGCATATTCCGGAAATATCCAAACGGCTCGGTGTCTGTCGTTGCCAACCATTTTCCAAGCGTTTCAGAGGCGAAGCTGATAAAATACGCGCAGACATACGAGCACAAATGGAATCTGGCAAACAAGTTTTCCAGGATTACGTCCATCAGCAAGCACAGGAAAAGGTTCGGCAACATTTTGATCTTACTAAACACCCAGACCGTCTTAGAATCTATGGCGCCTGTGTTATACGCCAGCTTTGCGGCCGCCATAGCGGGGATTTTCGTGCTGATCGTCATAACGAAAAAGCTGTCGGGCTGGCTTGTGCGCCCGGTGGAGGAATCTATGCAGTCGGAAAAAGACTTTATCTCCAACGCCAGCCATGAGCTGAAAACGCCGCTTGCCGTCGTGCGCGCAAACATCGAGCTTTTGGAGGATGAAATCGGGGAAAACAAACGCCTGCAATACATCGACACGGAAACAAAGCGGCTGATTTCCCTCGTAAACCAGATGCTAGAGCTTGTGCGCCTAGACGCCAAGCACACCAAATACGCCATGCAAAGCTTTCGGGTGGACGAATCGCTTTTAAATGTAATTTATCCGATGGAAAGCGTGGCGTTTGAAAAAAAAGTGAAAATGGATATTGATGTGCAAGAAGAGATATATCTGGTGGGCAACGAGGAGCAGGTGCAAAGCCTGATGGCTATTTTGCTGGACAACGCCATCAGCTATACGCCAAAGGGCGGGGAGATCGCAATCCATGCGGGTATCCATGCGCACAAATTTTACTTAATCGTCGCAAACACCGGAGAGCCGATCCCGCCGCAGCAATGCGAAAAGCTGTTTGAACGGTTTTACAGGCAGGATATGGCAAGGGAGAGCACGTCAGACCATTTGGGGCTGGGGCTTTCGATCGCCGAGGGGATTGTGAAAAGGCATCATGGGAGGATACATGTGGAAAGTGAGGGGGGGAAGAATACGTTTTATGTGACGTTGCCGGTTATGAAAAAATTATGAAAATGATTTACCGCTTTTTAAAATTCACCGATTAAATATTATTTTAATTTAATTATACATTGAATTATTTGATGTTTTCCATTTTAAATAGAAAATATATTGAATTTAGATTAAAACACATAATTTTAAGGTTAATCATGGTTTTATTGTTATTATTTGCAGTTATTTGTGGCTGGTTTGTATAGTAAAAGCGTTTGCAAATACTGTCAAATGCGGTATTGTATCAATGATATTGGAAAAGGGTGCGGTATATGGCACAGGTTAATTTTCGCATTTAAAGATGTTTCGTTTATTTCTGAGAAATTAACGATATATATAACATAAAAAGAAGCAGGGCCTTTTATATTGAAAGGCTCTATTTTGTTATATATTGTATATTACAAACATAAATATGAGAATTTTTCTCGAATTTTGATTGTAAAACAGGATAAAATATGTATAATGGAATAAAGAATGGAGGTAGCGGATATGCTGTGTCAATTTACAGTTAAAAACTACAAAAGCATACGGGACGAGATAACGTTTGATATGCAGGCGGCTGCAATTTCAGAACATGAGGATAAAATAATTAAAGATATAGACGGTGAATTGTTTCTGCCGGTGTCTGTGATTTATGGGCCAAATGGGGGAGGAAAATCGAATGTGTTAGAAGCATTGCATACATTGGACTCCAAAGTGTTAAGGCCGCTTTGCGCTATTTGCGATAAAACTGACTGTGATTATAGAGCCCGTAAAATTCCGGTAGAACCATTTGCATTTTCCAAAAAGGCGAAAGCGGAGCCTACAGAATTTGAAGTATTTTTTAGAACTCCAAAAGCAGAATATCGTTATATTCTGCATGTAAAAGCAGACGAAGTTGTTTATGAAAGCCTCGATCGGGTAAAAATGGATACCGGAAGACGTTCGGCGCTTTTTAGAAGGGATACAAAATCGGCAGAATTAAAAGGGAGTTTTGAAAAGTTAAAAATAAGCGAGGATCTTTCGGCAACCTTGCCATTGATTTCTTATCTTGGGATTACCTACAAGAAAAATGAAGTTGTAAGCGACGTATTGAACTGGTTTGAAAATGCGATTTATTTTTTGAATTATGGAAACCCATATCAGGAACTTAGGACAGCGATAGCAAAATCAGAAGATATAAAACATTTAGTGTTAAATATGATAAAAGAGATGGATTTGGATATTGATGATTTTAGGATTGAAGAAAAGGGTAAGGATCGCATTGAGATTTTTACAAAGCATAGTGTAGATGGATATAGTGCGGAAATTACATTGTCGGAAGAATCCAGTGGAACAAAAAAAATGTTTGGCTTACTTCCGTTTCTGGCAAATAGCCTGATTTATGGGACTACACTAGTCATAGATGAACTGGATGCAAAGATTCATCCTGTATTACTACAATATGTAATTAAATTGTTTACAGATATGACTATAAACAGGAAGGGCGGACAATTAATTTTCACTTCACATGATTTATCTACGATGAATAATGAAGTGTTCAGGAGAGATGAAATCTGGTTTGCGGCAAAAGGAAGGGGGCAGAATTCAGGATTGTATTCTCTGGTTGAGTTCAAAAATGATAAGGGGGAATCTGTCCGTAAGGATGCAAAATATGATAAGCAGTACTTGGAAGGGAAATATGGCGCTGATCCTTATCTGAAGAAAATCATAGATTGGAGTGATGCAGGTGCCTAAAAAAGCAGGAATGGAGACATGGAAGAAAAAGCGCCGCAAAGAGTATTTGGAGAAGAAAAAGTACCGTTATTATATTTTCTGTGAAGGTGAACAGACAGAACCTCTATATTTTGCAGGCTTTAAGCGGCTGATAGAAGAAAATCCGATCTATAAGGATATGGTGCTGATAGAAATAGAACCTTGTGCGGCAGAGACGATGAGGGTAATTGGCATGGCCGAGCGGTATATGAAAAAGAATAAAATACAAAAGGGGCAGGTTTGGTGCGTGTATGATAAAGACAGCTTTCCGGCAGATGATTTCAATGGTGTGGATTTGCGTGCTGAACGGTTGAATAAGGAGAATCCCGAATTACAATACCATACGGCATGGAGTAATGAGTGCATTGAATTTTGGTTTCTTTTGCATTTTGCTTATTATACATCGAATAATCACAGGATGGAGTATATATCTTTTTTGAATGATAAATTCAGAGAGCTGGGTATTGGGAAATATCAGAAAAATATGAAGAATATTTTTGATATACTGATGGAGAACGGAAATCCAAAGCTGGCGATTAGATATGCGAAGCGGATTATAAAAGATGGACAAGGTAAGACACCGGCAGAAATAGCGCCGGGGACGAAAGTGTATGAGCTTGTGGAAGAACTGGGGAAGTATTTGCCAGATGAAATAGAAAAAAATTTCTAATGAAAAGAGTGCGCTATGGAGTATAGAAGAGAAATATTTGTGGTGTTTTATAATTATGGTTATAGAGGCGCAAATCTCCTCTCCAGGCTGGTTTTGTTGTTATTAGAAGCCAGCAAATTTTATTTTTATTTTATTTTATCAAAAACCCCCTTGACGTTCCTGGAATAATATGCTACACTACAAAAGTTGTGAAAACAAAGTAGAGTATCCACTCTCACCTTAGCACAATCGCGTGACTATGTGTTTATATTGACAATGTTTATTCAGCGACGGACGCTGAATTTGTGTCTTTGAAAGTGGATGGTCTGCCTATCCACTTTTATTTTTTTGGAGGTGCAAAACCATTAGCGATTTATTGATCAATGAACAGATCCGTGACAGAGAGGTCCGCCTGATCGGTGAAGACGGGCAGCAGCTTGGAATTATGTCTGCGAGGGAAGCGTATAAGCGCGCGCAGGAGGCGGAGCTTGATTTAGTGAAGATTGCCCCTACAGCGAAGCCGCCGGTATGCAAGATCATCGATTACGGGAAATACCGTTACGAGCTGGCCAGGAAGGAAAAAGAGGCCAGGAAAAAGCAGAAGGTAGTGGAGTTAAAGGAAGTGCGTCTTACGCCAAATATCGACAGCAATGATTTAAACACAAAGATCAACGCTGCCAGGAAATTCCTTGCCAAAGGGAATAAGGTAAAAATAACCTTGCGGTTTCGCGGACGCGAAATGGCGCATATGCAGACGAGCAGGCATATTTTGGACGACATTGCCAAAGAGCTGGAAGAGGCAGCTGTTGTAGAAAAAGCGCCAAAGGTAGAAGGGCGCTCGATCAGTATGGTTCTGGCAGAGAAAAAATAACGGACAATACGGGCTGTTACAGCTAATTTTAAGGAGGTAAAAATAATGCCAAAAATGAAAACAAAAAGGGCAGCCGCAAAGCGGTTCAAGATGACTGGTACAGGGAAATTAAAAAGGAATAAAGCATACAGGAGACATATTTTAACCAAAAAGTCTCCAAAACTGAAAAGGAATCTTAGAAAAGCAACGATCATAGATGCATCCAATGATAAGAATATGAAAAAAATCTTACCGTACATCTAAGCAGTAAAGGAGAGGTGAATTAACATGGCAAGAGTAAAAGGCGGATTACACGCTAAAAAACGGCATAAAAGAGTATTGAAACTGGCAAAGGGCTACAGGGGCGCGCGTTCCAAGCAGTATCGTATTGCCAAACAGTCTGTTATGAGGGCGATGGCAAGCTCCTTTGCAGGCAGGAAGCAGAGAAAACGCGATTTCCGCAGATTGTGGATCGCGCGTATCAACGCGGCGGCAAGAATGAACGGCATTTCCTACAGCAGGTTTATGCATGGCTTAAAGCTGGCAAATGTAGAATTAAACCGCAAGGTATTGGCGGATATGGCGGTCAATGACGCGGAAGGATTTGCAAAGTTAGCGGAATTGGCAAAAGAAAAGGCGGCGTAATGGTGGATGCTTTGTCGCTAAAAAAGTAAAGAAGCCCCCCTCAATTGTACGAGAATACGGTTGAGGGGGCGTTTTTTGCGCGACTTTGTGAATGGCGTGGGCTGAACTGGACTATTTTATAATTTGTTTTTGGTTCTCCGCTTGCAAAAGTGGATTAATTTGTTATAATTTTTATAAGAGATTGCCTGCGGAAAACTGTAAAAACCATCAAGGAGGAATTGCTCATGGCATTCGCGCAAGCGAAACGGTACACAGAAGAAGATTATTACAATCTGCCCGAGGATATCCGTGCGGAACTTATTGAAGGGAACCTGATCTATAACCAGGCCGCCCCTTCCAGGATACATCAAACAATATTAGGTGAATTGTACACGGTCATCCATAATCATATCAAATTAAAGGGCGGCATTTGCCGTGTTTATCCAGCTCCGTTTGCGGTTAAGCTAAGGGAAAATGGAAACACCATAGTCGAGCCTGATATCAGTGTAATCTGTGACCGCAGCAAGCTTACGGAGCGCGGCTGTACCGGAGCGCCGGACTGGATCATTGAGATCGTTTCTCCCGGCAACCCCAGTCATGACTATATTTTCAAACTGAATTTGTACGCTGATGCTGGAGTGAGAGAATACTGGATAGTCGATCCCGCTAGGCAGAGCGTTTTCGTGTATTATCTGGAACAAGGGAGCTTTCATGTGGAAGCTTATACGTTTCATGACCGTATCAAGGCCAACATTTATGGGGATCTATATATTGATTTTGCTGAATTGGAGATATAATTGGAAAAAGATAAGCCGGAGTGAACCGGCTTTATAAAAATAAGATTTATCATATACAGTTTTAAATTTCTCCTTGCTTCTTTTGCTTATAATCTTTTGGCGACATCCCTTTTGCCTTTTTAAAAGCCTTGGAAAAATATAGGCTGCTTTCAAACCCGACGGAATTTGCCACGGCCGTAACCGAAAGGCTGGTCTGGCTTAACAGATAACAGGCTTCCTTGATGCGAAACTGCGTTAAATATTCTTTTGGCGAAAGTGAAAGCACGATTTCAAAAGAGCGAAAAAGGTGGCTGCGGCTTAGCCCTACATAGTCCGCTATATCTTTTACGGTAATCGGGTACGAATAGTGCGCCGCGATATATTCCATCGCTTTTTGTACATAGGTATGATAATTGTTTTGCACAGGCATGTGCTTTGCGCCCTTTAAATATAAAGCCAGCGCCGTATAAAGCCGCCCGGTCATTTCCACTGCGCTTTCAAAATCGTTTCCCCGCGCATCGTAAATATGTAGAAGCTGCCTTGTAATATCCTCCCCGTAGGGCGTTTGGACGATAACCGGGCATTCCGGCGTAAAATCCGTCGCCTGCAAGATGACAGATGCGTCGTAGCCGTTAAAGCCCACCCACGCGTATTCCCATGGTTCCTCCCCATCCGCGGCATAAATGGTTTCTGTGCCAGGATAGATCAAAAAGGAATCGCCTGCCTGTAAGCGATAGGATTTATGGTTTGATTTTAGCTGCCCTTTTCCGGAAATGATATGGTGAATTAAGTAATGGTTTCGGATGCCCGGGCCCCATTGGTAAAGCGGGCTGCATTTTTGATAGCCCACATTGTAGACCGCTAAGGATACGAGTTCTTTTTCGGTTGCTTTATAGGAATTTTTATAGTCTTTTTCTATTTTTTCCATGCCAGATGCCTTCTTAGACTTTTCGTCTTATACCCACGGCATAGTTATACCTACAGGCATAATTATACCCACGGGCATATTAACGTGCCGGATGATTTGTTACTATTACAATCAGCAATAATGCCATTATAAAATGAAATGGATGGATATGCAACAAAATTACATGTTTTCTATACATTTTTTTCTGTACTTTTCAAAAGAATAAGACTAGACTGTTTTTCAGAAGCAAAAACATATTAGATAGCCTGGCGAACGGAATGGGTTTCAGGCTATTGCATCAAAACAGAAGGGAGAATGAATTATGGCAATTTTAGTGACAGGCGGCGCGGGGTATATCGGGAGCCATACTTGCGTGGAGCTTTTGAACGCGGGCTATGAGGCGGTTGTGCTGGACAATTTGAGCAACGCCAGTGAGAAGTCCTTAGACCGGGTAAAACAGATTACCGGGAAAGAAGTGAAGTTTTACAAAGGGGACATTTTAGACCGGGATATTTTAGACAAAATATTTGCGGAAAACAAGATCGAAAGCTGCATCCATTTCGCAGGGCTAAAGGCGGTAGGCGAATCGGTGCAAAAGCCTTGGGAATATTATCACAATAACATCGCGGGAACGCTTACCTTAGTTGACGCGATGCGCGCCCACGGCTGCAAAAACATTATCTTTTCTTCTTCCGCAACGGTTTACGGCAATCCGGCGCAGATCCCGATTACGGAGGAATGCCCGAAGGGTCAGTGCACGAACCCGTACGGCTGGACGAAATCTATGTTAGAGCAGATTTTATCCGATATCCAAAAGGCGGACAACGAATGGAATGTGATCCTGCTTCGCTACTTCAACCCGATCGGCGCCCACAAAAGCGGCCTGATCGGCGAAAATCCAAACGGCATCCCGAACAACTTAATGCCGTACATTACCCAGGTGGCGGTCGGCAAGCTAAAAGAGCTTGGCGTGTTCGGCGACGATTATGACACGCCGGACGGAACCGGGGTGCGGGATTATATCCATGTGGTAGACCTGGCGGTCGGGCATGTAAAGGCATTGAAAAAGATCGAGGAAAATGCCGGGCTTAGCATTTACAACCTCGGAACCGGGCAGGGATACAGCGTGCTGGACATCGTGAAAAATTTTGAAAAGGCAAACGGCGTAAAGATTCCTTATTCCATCAAGCCGCGCCGGGCGGGGGATATCGCGACCTGCTACTCCAATGCGGATAAGGCGGAAAAAGAGCTTGGCTGGAAAGCGGAAAACGGGATTTTGCAGATGTGTGAGGATTCCTGGAGATGGCAGAAAAATAATCCGAATGGGTATGAAGATTAATTGTTAGGCGTTATATGAAATGAAAAACAGGGAGGGCCTTCGCTTTATGGCGGGGGCTCTTTCTGTTTTATGCACAGGCCCGCATATGGAAAATTGATCACGCCCCAGTAAAATTAAATGTTGAAAAAAGCATAAAATTCCAATATACTTGACTTGTTTAAAACAATCAGCGTTATATTACTATAGGCTATAGAAAGGTTCTTTACATATGATTAAAATTGTATTTTGCGACGATGACGTATCTGTATTATCTGAAATTAACGGACTTTTTGACAGATACCGTGCGGCGCGCAGGCGGGAGATGATCTGCAAAAGTTTTCAAAATCCGTTTGAATTAGTGGATAGCATAGAAAGGGGAATGCAGCCGGATATTTTGTTTTTAGACATTATTATGCCGGGTGAAAATGGGATTCATGTAGCGGAACAGATCCGCAGGTATGACAACAATGTAAAGATCATTTTTTTAACATGCACGCCTGAATACGCGGTGGAATCTTATGCGGTTGACGCTTATTATTACCAGATCAAGCCTGTTTTGGAGGAAGCTTTTTTTCAGCTGATGGATTCCGTCCTCTCAGAATGCGGCAGGCAGAGGGAATATAATCTGGTGATCCGTTGTAAGAGCGGCGTCAGACAGATTAACCTGGAAAAATTAGAATATTGCGAAGTGATCGGACGCACCTTATTGTTCCATCTGGAAAATGGAAATGTTGTGGAAAGCGCCGGGAGCTTAAATGAGCTGTGTGAAAAGCTGCTGGTTTATGAGAATTTTTTGCGTCCGCACCGTTCGTTTTTGATCAATATGGATTATATTCAGACGATCTCCCATAAAGGCATCACGATGGAAAGCTTAGAAGAAATTCCGGTTCCGCATGGGAAGTGCAGGGAGGTAAAGGACAGATATCTGGAGTATGCGTTTCGAAAAAATCAGGTGTTGATATGAGAAGCGTCCTGTATCTGCTCAACAATGCTTCCGTGGGCATTTTTGGCATTATTTTATCCGCTTCCTTCTGTGATATTGCCTGGACACGAAAGAAGTATACGGCTGTACTGGGCGGGATGGCTGTCATTTTATTGATGCAGGGGGCGGCGGTAGGCGGTTCGGATTTCGTAAAGTGCGTTTATCCGCTTATCACGCATATCCCTTTAGCAGCGCTGCTTGTGGCCCTTTGCAGGAAATGGCTGTGGCCGTTCGTTTCGGTGTTTACCGCCTATCTGTGCTGCGAGGTGCGCCGGTGGCTGGCGCTTTTTACAGTTGCGGTATGGTCAGGCGGCCCGGTCATGCAGGATGCGGTTGAACTGCTCGTGACGCTGCCGTTGTTATTGATTTTCGTTTGGTGCGCGGCGCCGTCTGTGCGTTCCATTTCAAGACATTCGGTTTCCGGACAGTGTCTGTTTGGCCTGGTTCCGGCGCTTTATTATGGATTTGACTATTTGACAAATGTTTATAAACTGATTTTAAATGGCAGGCTGGTTATCCTGGAATTTATGCCGTTTGTATGCAGTGTTACATACCTGTTTTTTGCGGTTTTGATTTCAAAGGAAGAGCGGATGCGCGGCAGCTTAGAGCAGGTAAGGGACAGTCTGGGCGTTCAGGTCAGGCAGGCTGTGCGCGAAATCGAAGCGATGCGGGAGTCACAGCAAAAAACCAGGATTTACCGCCACGACCTGCGCCATCATATGCAGTATCTTTTATCCTGCCTTGAAAATGGGCGCTTAGAGCAGGCGCAGAATTACATTCAAAGGATTTGTCTGGATTTGGAAACGCATCCGGTATCTTTTTATTGTGAAAATGAGGCGGCAAACCTGATTTTTTCCGCGTTTGCCGGACGGTTTCGTAAGCATGGAGTTAAAGTTTCGATCATGGCAAAGATTCCGCGGGAAGTGCACGTATCTGAAAATGACCTTTGCGTACTGCTGTCCAACGCGTTGGAAAATGCGTTTCATGCGTGCGTGGGGTTACAGGAAAAAGGCATTGCCGCGTCGGTTGAAGTCACGGCATATGAAAAGAAACAAAAGCTGTTTTTCCAGTTTATAAATTCCTGCGGTGACGATGTCAAGATGGAAAAAGGGATGCCGGCCGTAAGCCGCGCGGGGGGACATGGGATCGGGGTGCGCAGTATCTGCGCCATTGTAAGGCGGTATGGCGGGATTTATGCTTTTGACGTCCAGGCCCATAAGTTTATCCTGCGCATATCTCTTTAAAAAAATCGAATAGGAAAGGGCTATCATGCGGGAAAAAGGCTGTGATCCGTTTGGTTCACAGCTTTTTTTGTGCGCACGGGAGACCAAGTGAAATAGATCGCTGCCTCTGCCTAAAATGTCGATTGGATGCGTTTTTCTGTCGTTTTATGCCGGAAAACGTTTTTCTGAAAAATAGTATGTTATACTAGGCCACGTATCAGCGGTTGAAAATCAGGGCTGGAAAGGGAGGACAGAGATGGCGGCGATACAGGAATATAAATGTCCGTGCTGCGGCGGCGCGATCGTTTTTGACAGCGGGCTGCAAAAAATGAAGTGTCCATACTGCGACACAGAATTTGAAATGGATACGCTTGCAAGCTACGACGATGAACTCAAAAATGAGCAGGCGGATGATATGAGCTGGGAACATGCCGCTGGGGGAGAGTGGCAGGATGGCGAGCGAAGCGCGCTGCGTTCTTACGTCTGCAAATCCTGCGGCGGCGAAATCGCATGTGATGAAAACACGGCGGCGGCGTCCTGCCCGTTTTGCGGAAATCCGGTGGTCATGATGAAAAACTTTTCCGGGACGTTAAAGCCGGATTATGTGATCCCGTTTCGGCTGGATAAGAAGGCTGCAAAGGCCGCGTTTAGAAAGCGCTGCGAAGGGAAACGCCTGCTTCCAAAGGTTTTTACAGAGCAGAGCCGTATAAATGAAATTAAGGGGGTCTATGTTCCGTTCTGGCTGTTTTATGCCCGCGCGAATGTAAATATGCGCTATAAGGCGACCAAAGTCCGCACATGGAGCGACCGTAAATATCATTATACGGAAACGAAATATTATTCCGTAAGCCGGGGCGGGAGCATGAAGTTTGAAAGGATTCCGGTGGATGGCTCTGTCAAGATGCCGGATGATCTGATGGAATCCATCGAGCCTTTTGATTTTACAAAGGCAGTGGAGTTTCAGACGGCGTATCTAGCGGGGTATCTGGCGGATAAATATGATGTGGACAGCGAACAGAGCATTGACCGGGCAAATGAACGGATTAAAAAAAGCGCGGAAAAAGCATTTGATGAAACCGTAGAAGGATACACTGCCGTGATGAAAGAGTCATCAAGCGTGAAATTAAAAAACAGCAAAGTAAAGTATGCCCTGTTCCCAGTCTGGATTTTGAACATTGCATGGAACGGCGGCCAGTATCTTTTTGCCATAAATGGACAAAGCGGAAAGATAGCGGGAGATCTGCCGTTGGATAAGGCGGCGTATAAAAAATGGCTGTTTGGACTGACCGGACTGATCGGCGCAGCGCTGTATGCCTTATTTTTTTTCATCTGGCTGATGTAAGGATAGGAAAGGATAAGGAAAGGAGGGATATGAAAAAGAAATTTTATACGGTTATTTTTACGTTGATCCTGCTGACGCTTTCTACGTCTTTTGCATTTGCCAAAAAGGACAGGCCAAGGCTTGTGGATAAGGCGGATCTGCTTTCGGACAGCGCAAAAACAGAGCTTTTGGGAATGCTGGATGAGATCAGTGAGCGGCAGCGGTTGGACATTGTGATCGTTACGAAGAAATCACTCAACGGGAAAACGCCGAGGGAGGCTGCGGATGATTTCTATGACAAGAAAGGCTATGGGTTTGGGGACGGCAAAGACGGGATACTTTTCCTGATCAGCATGGAGGAGCGGGACTGGTATATATCCACGTCAGGCTTTGGAATTACGGCAGTCACGGACGCTGGCCGGGAATATATGGCGGAGCGGTTTTTATATGACCTGGGCGAAGGGGAATATGCGGCCGCGTTTACGTCCTTTGCGCAGCTGTGCGATGATTTTATCACGCAAGCGCGGACAGGTGAGCCTTATGACGTCGATCATCTTCCCAAAGAGCCGTTTGAGCCTGTCCTGACGCTTATCCTGGCGCTTTTTATCAGTTTTGTGATCTCATTGATTGTAACAGGGAGCATGAAAGGGAAGCTTAAAAGTGTGCACAGCCGGCCGGAAGCGGACAGCTATGTGAAAAACGGCAGCGTGAAGCTGACAAAAGTAAACGATCTGTTTTTGTACAGCCATGTGGAGCGCAGGGAAAAGCCGAAAGACCAGGATGATTCAAATCGTCAAACCAGCCAGTCTGGCGGCTCGAAAACGCATGTATCGTCTTCCGGCAGGACCCATGGCGGCGGGGGAGGAAAATTTTAACTTATTTTAGTTTGTTTTAGCTTGTTTTAGTTTATTTTAGTTCAAATAAAAAAGCTTGCGGCAAATATCGGCGAATATCATAAAAAAAGGAGTGCTAGATCATGAAAAAAAAGACGTTACAATTATGTAAAAGGGGGCTGGCGTTGCTGTTTGCGGCTGTGTTATGCGTTTCCCTTCTTCCGGGAATGGCAATGGCTGTGGAGGCGGCTCCGTCCAAGACCATCTCGGCTTCAATCAAGTTTTATAATCACACAGGCAAACGGATCACGGAGCTGTATTTTGAAGAATCCGGGGCCGAAGATTATGGGGAGGAATATTTAGCTGTCCGCGGCTTTAGATACTGGAGCAACAATCGGTATATTATGGTTCCGTTAGAATTTACGAAAAACGCCGCGCTTGACTTTTTTATCCGCTACAGCGATGGAACGGGTTACGAGGCGAAAGGATTAAAACTGGCGAAGGCGACGGCTTCGGGCAGCGTCATTGACCTTAGGAAGACACAGGTTTCTTTGAAGGTAAGAAATATAAAAACCGCTTCTGTGAAATTTGTGAAAGAAGAGGATGCCACGCCAAGGGTCACCGGAGTAAGATTAAATAAGACAGCCGCAACGCTTACGGCAGGCCAGACGATGAAACTGACGGCTACGGTGAGTCCGGCCGGAGCGGATAAGAAGGTAACATGGGCCTCCAGCAATGTCTCCGTTGCCACTGTAAACAGTAGCGGAAGGGTGACCGGCGTAAAAGCGGGCAGGGCGAAGATTACCGCAAGGACAGCGGACGGGGGCTTTACCGCCGCCTGCCAGGTCACGGTTAACGAAGAGACGGTTAACGCCTCGGTCGACTTTTATAATCATACGAACAAACGGATCACAGAGCTGTACTTTGAATCTTCCGACGCAGCCGATTACGGGGAAGAGTATCTGGCGGCGTCCGGCCTTACCGGCTGGGGGAATAAAACCACGATAAAGGTTCCGCTGACGTTTGAACGGGAAACTGCCATTGACCTTTATATCCGCTGCGCCGATGGCACGGAGTACGAAGCGAGGGGGTTAGAGCTTACAGAGGCTTTGGCGGACGGTTCTAAGATCGAACTGACCTTATCCCAGGCGACGTTATCTGTAAACGGAAGGATCGTAGCCTCGGCTGCTTTTAGTAAGAAGAAAAGTTCGAATCAGATTACAAGCGTTAAATTAAACAAAACGTCATTATCGCTTAATATTGGCGGCGCAGGGTATCTAAGGGCAACGGTAAGTCCAAGCTCGGCGGACGCGAAAGTGACATGGGCATCCAGCGATCCTTCCGTCGCAAGCGTAAGCAGCTCCGGCAAGGTGACGGGAATCAAAGCTGGAACGGCCACGATCACTGCAACGACAGTGGATGGGGGGCATACCGCGTCATGCAAAGTCACGGTTGCCGCAAAAACGATTTCCGCTTCCATTAATTTTTATAATCGTACGGGCAAGCAGATCAATGAACTGTATTTTGAGGAGAGCGGGAACAGCAGCTGGGACGAAGAGTATCTGGCGACACAGAACTTTAGATATTGGACGAACGGAAAATATATTCAGGT
Organism: uncultured Eubacterium sp.; assembly: GCA_947385775.1. Lineage (GTDB taxonomy): Bacteria > Bacillota > Clostridia > Lachnospirales > Lachnospiraceae > Eubacterium_J. The sequence goes on from CANDMI010000059.1 coordinate 24,101, forward strand.
TCCGCTGAAATTCACTACGGACGCTTCCCTTGACTTCTATATCCGCTGCAAGGACGGCTCGGCATATGAGGCCAGAGGGCTTAGCCTGGAGAAAGCGAAGGTTTTTGGCACAAAGATCGAGTTTACGGCATCTGCGGTCAGCCTGTTCGTGGATGGGGTTGTGGTTTCCACCGCCACATTTGTACAAAAGGAAGCTCCGGCTCCCGCTGCACGCACGATCACCGTCAAATTTGTCAACGGGACAACCGCGGACTTTACGAATTTTACAGCCAGGCCGCAGAGCGGCGCCGGAAGCAGCCCGGAAACATTAAAGGCGAACTTTGGAGAAACGACGCTACAGTTTACGGTAGCCGACGATGTGAGCGTTTTTGAGATCAACTTTGTGGAGAGTGTGAACAACCAGCCGTATACGATGGCCGTGACATTTGATTCCAGCGTAAAGGACGGCGGCACGCTGACGGTTCAGTTTAACGTAGATGAGGCGACGCAGCAGATCGTATACAGTCAGATCTGACACGCAGTTACTATATGAATTTGTTATTTGAGGGAGCCGGAGCGATCCGGCTTCCTTGCGCTGAGTCATATTTTAACAATTTGTGTCATTCCTATGGAAAAAACGCACAGATTGTGTATAATAAAACCATAACCCATGTGGCGTCAAAGCTATATGGGGGAAAATTTTTCAGAAAGGAGATTGACAAGGCATGATGCGGTATGCGATAATTAACGACAGACAGACAGACAGACAGACAGACAGACAGACAGACAGACAG
>CANDMI010000060.1 GCA_947385775.1 uncultured Eubacterium sp.
GCGATCCTCGGTAGTGACTGGAGTTCAGACGTGTGCTCTTCCGATCTAGCCAGGGCAAGCTCTTTTTCCAGGCCGCGCCTTGTATAGCGTTTTACGCCCCCGCGTCCTTCCAGCCCTGTGAAATACTGGCTTGTCGCCTCTTCCTTACAGCCCGCGAAATATTTTAGCCCAAACTGGTTGTCCAAAGCTATAATAAAAGCTCCATCGGGCTTTAAATGCCTGCCCAGCCGCTTTAACATATCCGGCTGCGCAAACAGGGGGCATCCAATCGCAAAAATATAGTCGTATCCTTCCCCAAGCATTTCCTCACAGGAATCGTATGGCATCGCAAAAATCTCAAACTGGCAAAACTTATCCGCCGCAAGCTGGCGCTTCGCGTTTAGCCTTGCGTACGCCAGATTTTCTTCCTGGCAGGTAACCCGCGCCTTTTTTTGCAGCAATACGTTCGTTATCGTCCCACAGCCAGCGCCAAGCTCCAGTACAGCCGCGCCCTCCTGCAAAGGCATCCACTCAATGACGTTTGCCCTGGACTCCCACAGCTGGTACATCGCCTCGTAGCTTTTTAACGCGGCGATCTGGTGTTTTCGCTCTGCCTTTGGCTGGCTTAAAATGCGATTTAAGTCTGTGTCTAAATCCTTATCTAAATCTTTATTGTCTAAGCCCGTCCCAGACTCCTTTGGCTGCGCGCCTAGATGATAGAGCGCGATGTTGCCTGCAAGCTCTTTTGTTACGCCGTTTTTTATTTTTCGTTCATTTTCCATGCTCTTGTATAGTCCGCAAAGCTTCCCCAGCCCCGGTCCTTATCTGTCATAATAAGCTCCATCCCTTCAGGCAGCGGCCAGTCGATTCCGATATCCGGGTCGCTGTAGCGTATCCCGCCTTCATCGTTTGGATGGTAAAAATCGCTGCATTTATAGGCAAACTCCGCATAATCCGACAATACGGCAAACCCATGGGCAAAGTTTTTCGGGATATAAAACTGCTTTTTATTTTGCTCTGAAAGTATCAGCCCATACCATTTCCCGTAGGTTTTTGAGTCCTGCCGCAGATCCACAGCCACGTCGAACACCTTGCCCCGCAGCACGCGCACAAGCTTGTCCTGTGGATACTGTATCTGGAAATGCAGGCCCCGCAGCACCCCTTTTTTCGAAGCGGACTGGTTGTCCTGCACAAACTGCGTCGGAATGCCTGCTTCTTTAAAATCATTATAATTGTATGTTTCCATAAAGTAACCGCGTGCGTCTAAAAAAACCGCCGGCTCGATCACACACAGCCCTTCTATGCCATTTAACGCCTCTCCTGTCGTTACCTTAATCTTTCCCATCTGTGGATTCCTTTTAATTCAATCTTTCCTATTATATAGGATTTTCGGTTTTCATTTCTTCTCTCAAACATAAAAATTACTTACAGATCGCTTGCAAAGAGCTTTCAGATTTATGATCCCAGGGTTAAAGCCCCTCCGCGATATCCTTTAAATACTGCCCGTAAGCGGTCTTTAACAATGGCTCCGCAAGTTCCAGCAGCTGTTCTTTGTTTATAAAGCCTTTTTTATAGGCGATCTCTTCAATACAGGATATATAAAGTCCCTGCCGCTTTTGGAATGCGGCTACAAAATCCGCCGCGTCCAGCAAAGAATCATGGGTTCCCGTATCCAGCCAGGCGAATCCGCGCCCAAGCTTTTCTACACGTAAAGCCCCCCGTTTCAGGTATTCCATATTGACCGAGGTGATCTCGATCTCTCCCCTTGCGGACGGCTTTACGTTTTTTGCGATCTGGATTACGTCATTGTCGTAAAAATAAAGCCCTGGAACCGCATAGTTGGATCTTGGACGCTCCGGCTTTTCTTCGATGGAAATCGCCTTTCCCGCGTCGTCAAATTCCACAACGCCGTAACGCCCCGGATGCTTGACATAATAGCCAAAAATGACCGCGCCCTTTGTAAGCGCTGCGGTACGCTCCAGCACGGCAGAAAAGCTCTGCCCGTAAAAGATATTGTCCCCAAGCACAAGGGAAACGCTGTCCGTCCCGATAAACCGCTCTCCAATGATAAACGCGTCCGCAAGCCCCCGCGGGGTTTTTTGCTCCGCGTAGCTCATATTCAGCCCAAGCTGCGCGCCGTCTCCAAACAGCTCCTGAAACACCGGTAAGTCCCTCGGCGTGGATATGATCAAAATATCCTGTATTCCCGCAAGCATCAGCGTCGACAGCGGATAATAGATCAACGGCTTATCATAAACCGGCATGATCTGCTTGGAAATCGCTTTCGTCAGCGGATATAGCCTTGTGCCGGAGCCTCCGGCAAGTATGATCCCCTTCATACGTCATCTCCTTTTATTTTTGTCGTAACAGTTCAGCCATCGGCTGTAAGATGGGCGAATCATGCTTGCATGAATGAGCGCGTCTTACAGTCGATGAGCGGAGCGCACGATTATGAGCAAAGTTAGCTGCGTCAGCAGCGGGAAAGCGCCGTAGGCGCCTTTGCGAATGGCGCGGGCTGAACTGTAACTTTTCGTCTGCATCCTTATCCATATCTGCTTTATTTCCAAAGCTCCACCCGCCGCAGGGAAAAGTCCTGGTAGCGCTTTGTCAGATTTGGGTTGTAGTATGGGTCGCCGTCGCTGATCATCTGCGCCCAGCGCGTCGTAAAAATATCCACCTCATGATGATACCGCGCCAGCTTTTGGGCGGTGTCCTCTACGCCCCTTGATTTATATTCATAATGGTGCAAAACCGCGAACGGGTTATAGACCACAAGCTTACCCGCCTTTCGCACCTTCAAGCAATAGTCGATGTCGTTGTAGGCGATCTGCAATTCCCCGTCCATGCCCCCGACTTCCATAAAAATGCTTTTTTTCGTCATCAGGCATGCGCCCGTTACCGCGCTGATATCCTGCGGGCAAAAGATGCGGTTTAAATACCCCCCGCTTTCCTTTGGAAACCTCTGGAAGCTCTCGCCGCAGATGCCGCCTAAGCCTATAACGACTCCCGCGTGCTGCACCGTATCGTCAAAATAAAGCAGCCTTGCGCCGCATACGCCCACATCGTCGCGCATACAATAGCCCAGCATCTCTTCCATAAAATCCGGGGAGATCACCTCGGTGTCATTGTTTAAAAGCAAAAGATACTCTCCCTTTGAGCGCTCCGCGCCAAAATTTGTGATCTTCGCGAAATTATAGGCATCTTTCCAGTACAGCACGCGCACACGGCTATCCTGCGCCTGGATTTGTTTATAATAGGAAAACGTTTCTTCCAGCACACTGTTGTTTTCTATGATTACGATTTCAAAATTTGGATACTTGCAGTATTTTAAAACCGACTGCACGCAAGTATCCAAATCTTCGATATGGTCTTTATTTGGTATATTTATGGACACCATTGGCGTTTCGTCCCAATGATATACCGTACGGTAAATTCCAGGCGTCCGAGACGGGACTGCCGTCGCCGGAATCCCCTGCCGTTTAAAATGCTCGTTTAAAATCTCCTGCGCCTTTGGCTGATCCGCCGCGCGCCCCTCCTTGGCATGGTAAGCCACCCTTGGCACATGCACGATGCTTTGGAATACGTCCGCGCCGGATCTCATGCAAATCTCCGCCCCCCGCAGATAATAATCATAAACCGCGTCCGCGCAAAGCATTCTATCCTGCCCCGAAAGCTCCTTTACAAGATCCATGCGAAATAACACCATATGTCCCAGATAATTCAACGCCCTTAGCATATCCAGGTTAAAATCCGGCTTCATCACCGGCTCTTTATAAGTCACGCCGTCCTCGCATACCTTGTCTTCATCGGTATAGCACATCCTTGCGGCTTTGTTTCTTTGAACCGCCGCCGCGCATACATACAACGCGTCCGGCTCTAACGTATCCGACGCGCCAAGCGCAAACACCCAGCTTTTTTCAAGCGGCGGCTTTTGCTCCTGCGCCTTTTTCATGCCGATGGCAAGCCGTTTTTCTAAAGCAATGCCCGCGCTTTCATCCGCCTGCGCAAATAAAAGCCTCCCCTTTGGGATCACGGAGCTTAGCTTATCTTTAATTTTATCTTGCTCGCTCCCCGTGCAAATGACCACCCATTTCCAGTTGGCATAGGTCTGGTTTTTTATGGAAAGCGCGGTATGCATAAGCTTTGCGTCCTCATAAGGAGTCAGGATGTAAAACTGTCTGTCCAGCTGTCTGTCCTGCCTTTGCCGCGCAAGCTGCGCCTTAGAAGGCAGGTTATTTTTACGCCATTTTGTATAATTGCCCGTGTCTCCAACCGCCTCGTAAAGCTCGTTTACGGCCCGCTTGCAGGCATTTTTTATGCCGTTGCGCCGTAAAAAGTAATGCGCTTTTTTTATATAAAACATAACCTTTTGTTTGTCCTTTGCGCGAAAGCCGATGGACGCCGACCTTTCCCCATCCGTCACCTGGAGCGTGTATTTTGCCCTGCCGCTTACCGGAACCGTCACGCTAAAGCCGCTGTCTGACAACCCTGCCGCCTCGCGGTACTCTAACGCCACATCCGGTTTTGGGAAATGCGAAACCTCGCATTTTACAGGCTCCCCCGCCTGGTCAAATACGTTAACCTTAATCGGCTTTTGGGAAACCGCCCATCCATTTAAGACGCAGCTCGCCCCTGTGACCTGGGTATTCGTAATGCGGAAATTCAGCTGCGTCTGCAATTTGCGAAGCTGCGCTTCCCTACGCCGGAAAATGACCTTTCCATCCGAAAGCGCAAGCGTAAGCCATCGCTGTCCATCCAGCTTTTGCGGAAGTTTTATTACGATTACGTATTCTGTTTCTATATTTTTATCATATTTTGCATACTTTTGCCGTACAAGGCTATCCGAAAAGAGCTGCACCTGGACACACAAAAGCTTTTCTCCTAACCGAGCGGTGAACATTTTTCCCCGCTGTATATCTGTAAAATCTATGGCCCCATCCTCAAACCAGCCTGTGACCACATAGCAGCTTTTATCCGTGATATGAAAATGCCCTTCCCGAACTATAAATCTGCTTTTGCTCATCGACATTATTTTCCTTTATACATTCTCTCATAATATTGCTGATAGTCGCCGCTCGTTACTTCCTTAAGCCATTCTTCGTTTTCAAAGTACCAGGCGATCGTCCTTTTTATGCCCTCCTCAAATGTCGTCTCCGGCTCCCAGCCAACGTCTTTTTTGATCTTGTCCGGCGCGATCGCGTAACGGCGGTCATGGCCTTTGCGGTCTTTCACATAAGTGATCAGCTCTCTGCTTACAAGCTTTTTGCGCGGATCGGCCTCCGGCAGCATTTCAATCAAGGTATCTATGATCGTCTCTACGATCTCGATGTTTTTCCTTTCGTTATGCCCGCCGATATTGTAGGACTCCCCGATCCTGCCATGCTCCTGCACAAGGTCAAGCGCCTTTGCGTGGTCTTCCACATACAGCCAGTCCCTTACATTTTTCCCATCCCCATAAACCGGAAGCTTTTTGCCATGCAGCGCGTTGTGGATCATCAATGGGATCAGCTTTTCCGGGAACTGATACGGGCCATAATTATTCGAGCAGTTTGTAATATTCGCCGGAAACTGGTACGTATCGATATAAGATTTTACAAGCATGTCGGAAGCCGCCTTGCACGCGCTGTACGGGCTGTGCGGCGCATACGGGCTTGTCTCATAAAAAAAACCGTCTTCTTCCTCCAAGGAGCCGTACACCTCGTCGGTGGAAACATGCAAAAACTTCTTGCCCTCCTGAAAGCTGCCGTCCGGGAACTCCCAGGCCGCCTTTGCGCAATTTAAAAGGACGGCTGTGCCAAGCACATTGGTCTTTACAAAAATTTCCGGGTCATCTATGCTTCGGTCCACATGAGTCTCAGCCGCAAAATGCACGACACGGTCAATCTCATGTTCTTCAAATATCCGCGCGATCGTTTTTTTATCGCAAATATCCGCCTTTAAAAACAGATAATTCTCCCTGTGGCTTAAAGACCTCAAATTCGACAAATTTCCCGCGTAGGTCAGCGCGTCCACATTTATAATGCGGATCTCATTGTCGTACTTATGAAACATATAATGTATATAATTTGACCCGATAAACCCGGCTCCTCCTGTGACAAGATAAGTTCTCATACCGTCCTCCTTTTCATATATTCTGTTAACGCATGCCGCCAGTCCGCCATCCGAAAATCCGTCGTCAGCCGCAGCATCCGGTTATCCAAAATCGAATACGCCGGCCGGGGCGCTGCGGCCCCAAACTCTTCAGTCGTAATATACTCCACATGCACCGGCTGGTTGGCCTGGCGAAAGATCTCCACCGCAAAATCCGCCCAGCTACAGCTTCCCTCACAGGTCCCATGAAACAACCCATAGTTATCCGTCGGCTCTAACGCATGGATCATCTTTGCCAGCCAGGCCGCGCTGGTCGGCGTGCCGACCTGGTCGGACACGACCCGCACCATGTCATTTTTTTGCGCCAGGCGAAGCATCGTTTCCACGAAGTTTTTTCCTTCCCCATACAGCCACGCCGTACGGATGATAAAATGCCTTTTTGCAAACTGCTCCACAAACCGCTCGCCTGCAAGCTTCGTTGCGCCATACACGCTCTTTGGCCCTGGCTGGTCTGTTTCGATATAAGGCCGCGACGCATCCCCGGAAAATACGTAATCCGTCGACAGCTGCACGATCTTCGCCCCGATCTCCTCCGCCGCGACGCTTAAATTGCGCGGGCCGATCGCATTCGCCAAAAACGCTTCGTCTGGCTTTGTCTCGCAAAGATCCACGGCGGTAAGCGCGCCGCAGTTGATGACCACGTCCGGTTTTGCCTCGCGCACAAACGCCATTACCGCGTCGATGCTTGAAATGTCCAGGTCATCTACATCGGTATTTATGATATCTACTTTTTTCGAATTGTATTCCTCTTTGTATTCTTCATTTAACGCACGCCCCAGCTGCCCGTTGCAGCCTGTGATCAAAAGCTTTCTCATCACCTATTCTCCTAATCCTGACTCAATCAGCTCCACAATGCCGGCTAACGCCTCTTTTTCGTCGTCGCCTTCACAAATGATCTCAATCTCTTCCCCGCTTTTGACGCAAGCCCCAAGCACGCTTAGCACGCTTTTCGCGTTTGCAATATTCTGCCCGTCATATTTAAATGTAATCAATGAATTATAACAAATCGCGTTTTTACATAATATACCGGCCGGCCGTAAGTGCAGCCCGGTCGGATTTTTAATCGTAACTTTCTGACTTACCATATTTTTACCCCATATACATTATTTGACAATTACAACATGATCTTTGTGATAAGCTCCGCTAACTTTGCGGCTTCTTCGTCGATCTCTTTTTGATTTTTCCCTTCGATCATAACCCGCACAAGCGGCTCTGTCCCCGACGGGCGGATCAACACCCTTCCTTCCCCATGGAATTTTCGCTCCAATGCCGCGATCGCGTCCGCGATTTCACTGTATTCCATATAATGCTCTTTTTTGTGGTTCGGCACCTTTGCGTTGATCAGAGCCTGAGGGTACACTTCCATCACCTTAGAAAGCTCTGAAAGCGGTTTTCCCGTATCCACCATAACCTGCAATACATGCAGCGCGCTCAATAAGCCGTCGCCCGTCGTATTGTCATCCAAAAATATAATATGTCCGGACTGCTCACCCCCCAGGTTATATCCGTTCGCAATCATATTTTCCAGTACATAGCGGTCGCCCACCTTGGTGGATTCAACGTGGATGCCGCATTCCTTTCCCATCATTGTAAATCCTAAATTTGACATAACTGTGACCACGATGGTATCTTTTTTCAAAGTTCCCTTCTGTTTCATATAATTGCCGCAAATCGCCATCAGCTGGTCGCCGTTTACGATGCTTCCCTGTTCATCCACCGCAAGGAAACGATCCGCGTCCCCGTCAAACGCCAGCCCGATATCCGCCTTTTCATAAACCACCCTGGCTTTTAATTCATCCATATGCGTAGAGCCGCAATTGGAATTGATATTTGTCCCGTCTGGATGAATGTGTATCGGTATTAAATCCGCGCCCAGATCCCGCAATACCTTTACGGAAGTATAGCTTGCCGCCCCTTCCGCGCAGTCCGCAACAATCTTTAGCCCATGCAGATCCACCGGCACGCATTTTTTGATAAACTCTACGTATTCCTCCCGGATGTCAAACCGGAAATCAATCCTGCCTACGCCTGATCCGACCGGCAGCGTCACATCCTTCATATGGTTTTTGATCAGCGCTTCGATCTCATCTTCCAAAGCGTCTGATAATTTGTAGCCATCCTGGTTAAAAAATTTAATCCCGTTAAATTCCATCGGGTTATGGGACGCGGAGATCACAACTCCCGCGTCCACCTTGTGCATCCTTGTCAGATAGGCCACCGCCGGCGTTGGCAAAACCCCCGCGTAGATCGCGTTCGCGCCCACTGAGCAGATGCCCGCCATCATCGCGCTTGCCAGCATTCCGCCGGATATGCGCGTGTCGCAGCCTACGATGATCGTCGGCTGATGCTCCTTTTCTTTTGTCAGCACAAAAGCTCCAGCCTGGCCAAGCTGTGTCGCAAGCTCGATCGTAAGCTCTGCCCCTGCAATTCCCCTTACTCCGTCTGTTCCAAACATTCTGCCCATTTTTTATTCCTCCTGGTCTGCACTACTGTCTCCGCCCTGACTGTCGTCTGATACGATACGGTAAGAAACCGTCGCTTCCCCTGCAATGTATTTATTGTCCAATATCAGCTTCAACTGCCCCACATGGCTGCCCGACACCCTGCCGCTTACGTCTAAGATCGGATGCAGGGTATCCGCCTCTAACGCATCCAAATCGTCTTTTAAGCCATAGATCGGGATGCTGACCTGCTTGCTGTTAAAATCAACCTTGCTGCCCTCCGGCAGGTTGTCGATCTCGATATTCTTAGTCGGGACGGTAAACATCCTGCGCTCCATCTCCTCGATATCCACAACGATCGTCACGCTTGCCTGGGTCGAATCGCTTAACGTCACGCCGGACGGCAGGTATTTGGTTATATCCACCTGCTGCCTTAACTTTTCTTCCATTCCCTCTACATTGATCAGCCCTTCCGGTATCGTGATCGCGCTGATGGCGTTTAAAATATCCGAATCGCCCTGGATGCTGATCTCTTCCGGCTGCGTGTCAAGCGCCACCACCTCAAAGCCTTCCGCCGGGCTGCCGGAATAATTGACCTTGATCGGCACGTTCTTTTTCGACACAACCCCCGCTTTTACCGTAACGGTATTCAGATTCAGGGTCAGCCTTGTAATGTCAACTGTTTTTCCATTTTTATCATATAATGCCGGCACGACGTTATCGGTAATCTCCGTGCTCATGCCGGAAATGTCAATGACCGCCAAAACCTCCTGGATTTTCGAAACCACCGACTTTGGCCCCGATACGCGCAGTACGTTTGGCGTTACGTCCATCGCGTCTAACGCGTAGCCCTCCGCCGGCTCTCCCTGGGATTCGGTCTGGATAATAAACGATTTTCGCATCAGATCCTCCAGCCTTACCCGGATCTGCTGCACCCTTTTTGAAATCGTCACCTGGCTTGCGGAGCGCTGGGAGCTGATGGACACCGGGACTGAATTTTCCGATTTATCCAGGCTGATCTGGCTTAAGTCCGCCACCGCTTTAAAATCCGAGTTATTCAGCTGATTTACAATGCTGCGCTTGCCATAGACGTTAAAGGTCACATTCATCGAATCGCTGTCTATCTCATAATACTTGCCCATTGCCGTAATAAAATTTTCATTGTCCACTGTAATCCCGCACGTAAACTGCTTGTTGATGGTCGGGTCATCCAGATTAAAGACAGCGACCCACAAGATCACCGCCATTACAAGCGCAAGTATTTTCAACCCCATATTTTCAGTGAGTTTTTTTGCCCATTTTGCGAACATTGTTCAGCCTCCTTTGCAGAGATTTCAGGCGCGTCTCCACCTGCTTGGCATTCTGTATCAGCTTTAAGTGGCTGCGCAGGCCGTCCGGGTCTAATTCCCGGTAGATCTTTCCGCCCTTTGCCACCGAAACCGCGCCTGTTTCTTCTGACACAATGATCGTTAGCGCATCCGAAACCTCGCTTATCCCAATCGCCGCCCGATGCCTTGTGCCAAGCTCCTTACTGATGGACAGGCTGTCTGACAAAGGCAGGTAGCAGGTCGCCGACACCGCCCTGTCTCCCCGGACAATGACCGCGCCATCATGTAGCGGCGTGTTTTTCTCAAACACGTTGATCAAAAGCTGGCTGGTCAGCATCGCGTCCAGTCCAATGCCCGTGCGCTCGTATTCGGTCAGCATGATATCCTGCTCAATGACGATCAAAGCCCCGGTCTTTACCTTGCCCATCTCAAAGGACGCTTTTACAAGCTCCTGTATCGTTTTATCCGAAAACCGCCCGGTGTCCTGCGCCGCGTCAAAATCAAACACCAGCGACACAAACCGCTTCCTGCCAAGCTGCTCTAACGCTTTTCGAAGCTCCGGCTGGAATATGACCACAAGCGCGGTTAACGCTACGCTTACCATATTCCCCGCCAGCCATAAGATCGTGTTCATCTGGAAAATGGCGGCGACTAATATAAACACCAAAATCACAACGATACCTTTAAACAGCATCCATGCCCGGGTGCCTTTGATCCAGGCTAACACATGGTAAAATAAAAACGTGATGATCAAAATGTCTAACACATCCACCACGGTAATCCTTGGCAGGCTGTTCCAGGACAAATATTTTTCTGCAAATCCCTCTATTGTGCTCATGAGTGTCTGCACGGTTTCACTTCCTTTTCTTTTTGTTTGCGCGAATTGTCTTTACGGTTTGTTTTCTGGCAGGCACGTACTGCTTTGGAACCGCCTTCACATAATAATAATATTCATCGTCTTCAAATTGTACGCGTTCCGTCCTGGAATAATCCAGATGAAATGCAAAAAACTGGATGATAAACAGCACAAGCGCGCTTCCAATACAGCCAAAAGCAAGCAATTCATTCCTGCTGTCCATCCCAAGCTCGACATATCCGATAAAAAACGCTAAAAACTGCGTTAGAACGCCTGTAAGCGCCGCGATCGTCCAACTGTAGTCAACCGGAAGGGAACGGATGATAAAAACAGCGATCGTCGCAAACGCAAACACAGCGCAGGACAGATACATCTCCCGATTCCCGATAAACTGGTTGATAACCGACTGTAACGCGCTTACCAGTTCCTTCGTCCCATCCGCTTTCGATAAGCTGGCAGCGTTTTCCACCAGCCCTTTCAAAAAATAATACGTAACGGCGCCGCAAATTGTTGGGATAGCCCCATTGGGCTTTTGCAATAATCCGCTCGCCGCCGGAACCGCATAGGGGATGCCAAGCATATACGCCATTGGCATAAGCAGCGCATTGTAACCATACTGCGGCGCAAACCGAAAATAAAGCAGATACATGACCGCAAACAGGACAAACGCCACCGCTCCCGCAGCCAGCGACAGCGCGACGCAATGCACCAGGATCAAAACCGCCGTTATAAACAACACCGCCGCCTGTGGCAAAAGCGCGCACACAAGCGCCAAGATAAACAGCATCGGCGCGCTGGACAGCCGCTCCATATATCCCAGATTTTTATCCACAAGCCAAAATGCCGCCGCCGCAATCAAAAATTTAACAACCGGCAGCAAATACACTTCGTTTTTACTACAGAAGGCACACAGATTTTGCTTCCATTCCAATAGTGCAGTCATGCTCCCCTCCTATAAGTTTATTCCATCGTCCCATCGTCAGGCTGGCCGATTTGTTCCTCATCCTCGCTCTCGTTGTCCTCAAACAGCAGCGTGCGCCCTGTGCGCCCTTCTTCCCCATAAATCCTCTCCAACCGCCGAAGCCTTCTGTAATACCGCTTCACGCTCCTTTTGCATCCGGCATAATACACATTTGCATAAATTTCCACAATGATCAGATACGCGCCGGTAAAAAGCAGATAACGAACAAGCACCGTCGTCCCAAACTCGATCAGGTTCATCTTATCAATATCCCGCATCAGCGTCTCCATATGATAAGCGCACCATAAAAGAAAGATCAGGCCGTATGCGACCGTCGCGCAAAGAAATGCTTTGAATATATGCCTTGCCGCAAAATCTCCTCTGTAATAATGCATGGCGACCTTATGCTTTTCCCCGTCCTGTTTTTCATAAACCGCAAGCTTTATCATCTCGCGGACGCGTTCCTGGTTGATCATAGGATACTCTTCCTTCTATTATTCATTTTCTACATTCATTTTATAAACCTTTTTGGCAAAAAAACATGGTTATTTCTTATTATAACATAAATGAATATATATGGAAAGTTTTTTGTGAATCCAAAGCCTGTATAATTTTGCCGGGCGCCCGTGTGCACTTTCAATCGAGTAGAGGAAGATTCATCTTCCTTTACTCGCGCGCCGGGCGCCCGTCAGCTCCGCTGACAAATTTCCTATGGGCGCCCGTGTGCATAAAAAAAGAGAATGCTCCCCGCACTCTCTTTCGCATTTGATCATACATCCAAAAAACGCATCCGGTTACCGTCTGATTTCCTTGGTTCCGGCGGCTCCGGCTTTTCCACTTCGATGCTCTTGTTTAACGTATTGATCATCTTTCCCTTGCAGTTCTCGCAGTATTTCCCGCACTTGATCATCGCGCCGCAGTTCATGCACTCAATCCCCACCGGAGAATCGTCGGAAAACGTCAGGCGCTCTTCACGCACCCATGTCTTTAGCTGCTTTACGGACACCTCATTCGACTCAGACACATTTTGCAAGGAAGCGGTCGGATTTTCCCGTATATAGTCCTTTACCTGCTGGAATTTTTCCTCCAGCTTTTCCCGGCACGCCGTGCATATCGCCGGCCCGGATAAATAATTAAATAAACGTTTGCAATTCTTGCATGGCCTTACATCCATATAAAAGCCCCCCTTTTTATAAGTTGAATTAAATTTTTTCCTATTGCCCCTGCCCGATGCTGATGCAAAGAAAATACACTTCTTCCACTCCCGCCCGCTTTAACGCAAGCGCGGCGGCGTCAATCGTAGCTCCCGTCGTATATATGTCATCCACAAGCAGGACTCTATTTAATTTTACTATATTTCCCGTGATTTTAAAAGCGTTTTTCAGATTATTTTTTCGTTCCCTTGCCGAAAGTTTCTTTTGCGGCGCGGTATCCTTTGCGCGCGCAAGCAGCTTTCCCTCGTATGGCAGTTCAACCAGCTTTGCCAGGCGCCTGGCAAACAATTCCGCCTGGTTATAGCCGCGCCTGCGCCTTTTTTTTTTCGACAACGGAATCGGGGCCACCGCATCGATTTTACATTGCTTTAACCAGCCTGAATACAGCCTTGCCGCTTCCGTTGCAAAAAACTCCGTGTAATCCCTGCGGTTGCTGTATTTATATCGATACAGCATATCCCGCACTGCGCCCTGGTAGCAAAATAAAGCCTTTCCCTGCCGAAATTCATGCCGTCCCTTTCCGCAGTCCGCGCAGTATTCCATGCATTCATCCGCCAACGGCTTGCCGCAGGAGCAGCATACCGGCTGCTTCACGTATTTTATCTTTTTCACGCATCCCGGGCAAATCAGCGTATCCAGCAAGACCTTCCCGCATACCGGGCAGCGGTTTGGATAAATCTGGAGCAAAAAGCCCTTTAAAAAACGCTCCAGCTTTGAATGCATCTTCTGCTTTAAATGTATCTTACGCTTTAAATGCACCTTACATTTCGAACCCATCTTGCGTTTCACCGCCTTCCTGCTCCAAAATCCGGTCCTTTAGGCCGCAGTAGCGAGTCTGCTCATTGCGATTTTCCACCATGGACGCAAACGTACGCTCATCCCCTACCAGCGTCACGCATTTTTTCGCCCTTGTGACAGCCGTATAAAGCAGGTTGCGGTTCATTAAAAGCGGCGGGCCGCTAAGCAGCGGGATGACCACCGCCGGGTACTCGCTTCCCTGGGACTTATGGATTGTGATCGCATAGGCAAGCTCCAGCTCGTCTAACATTTTAAACGGGTATTCTACGATGCGCCCTTCGTCAAATTCCACCAAAAGCTGCTCATTGATTTCCTGTATGCTTTTTACAACGCCCATATCCCCGTTAAAAATGCCCGTCCCCTTTTCCACAGTTACCCCGTAACGGTTATGGACTTCCCATTCGATCTGATAATTGTTTTTCACCTGCATCACCTTATCCCCTTCGCGAAACAGGAAATGCCCGTGTTTTTTTTCCGGCTTTTCCGGGGAGGGCGGGTTTAAGTACTGCTGCAACACCTCGTTTAAATGCCAGACCCCGAGCAGCCCCCTGCGCATCGGCGTAAGCACCTGGACGTCATACATCGAAGCATCCACATACTTTGGCATCTTTTGCACGACGAGCTGTAATACCACCTCGATGATCCGGTCCGCGTCATACCGCCTTAAAAAAAAGAAGTCCATGCTCTGGTTGTTTAACGCCACCGGCTCGCCCCGGTTTATTTTATGGGCATTTACGATAATGTCGCTCTGCCCGGCCTGCCGGAAAATCTTTGTCAGACGCACGACCGGAAATTTCCCGGAATCGATCATGTCTTTTAACACGCTGCCCGGCCCGACGCTTGGCAGCTGGTTGACGTCGCCCACCAAAACCAGCCTGGTCGCGGGCGTTATCGCTTTTAACATCGAATACATCAAAGAAATATCCACCATGGACATTTCATCTATAATGACAGCGTCCGTTTCCAACGGATTGTCCTCATTGCGCTCAAACCCGGCGTTCGTTTCTATGCCGCCGTTTACTTCCAGCATCCGGTGGATCGTGCGCGCCTCGTAGCCGGTCGTCTCGCTCATGCGCTTTGCCGCCCGCCCCGTCGGCGCCGCAAGCATAAAGTCTAACCCTTCCATTTCAAACAGCCTTATAATCGAATTGATCGTCGTCGTCTTTCCCGTGCCCGGGCCTCCGGTCAAGATCAAAAGCCCGTTTTGCGCAGCCGCGCTGACTGCCTGACGCTGATGCTCTTCCAACGCCAGGCCGGTCTGTTTTTCAATTTCGGAAATCCTTTTTTCGATCCCCTCCGCCCGCAGCTTTTGTTTCTGGTTCAGCCCGTGCAGCAAAACCGCCGCATTATGTTCCATATTATAATATACCGACGCATAAAGCTGTTCTTCTTCCTGCCGCTTTACGACCAGCTTGCGCTCGATCGCAAGGTCCATATAATATTTTTCATCCAGGCTCTCTTCCAGCCCTAAAAGCTCCTGCACCTTTTTCGTCAAAAGCTCCCTTGGCAAATATGTATGTCCGTCCGCCGCGGCCTGCATCAGCGTATACAAAATGCCGCTTCGGATCCGAAAATCCGAATCCGCCGAAATGCCTATGCGGGACGCGATCTCATCCGCCATTTTAAAGCCAATGCCGCGGATATCCTCCGCCAGGCGGTAGGGGTTTTCCTTTATAACCGCATACATCCCAGGGCCATAGGTCTGGTAGATCTTCACCGCATACGGCAGGGATATGCCAAGCTCCTGTAAAAAGATCATCGCCTGTCGCATTTCCTTTTCTTCTTCCACCTGGACGGAAATGGACTGCGCCAGACGCTTGCTGATGCCCTTGATCTCGGCTAATCTTTCCGGTTCTTCTTCGATAATGCGAAACGTATCCTGTCCAAACTTTTTTACGATGCGAAGCGCTAACGCCTCCCCGACCCCTTTTATCGCTCCCGAGCCAAGGTAACGCGCGATCGCAAGATCGCTGTCCGGCTCTTTTTCCTCGTAGGTTTTTGCCTGGAACTGCCTGCCATAGGACGGGTGTGTGGTATATTCCCCATGCAGCTCCACCTTCATCCCCTCGGAAAGCCCGGCAAGCGTGCCGACACAGGTGATCTTTTCCGATTCATCCACCAATACGAGCACCGCATAGCCATTTTCCTGGTTACGGAAGATGAAATTATGCACATATCCTGTTATCGTTTCCACGCTGCCTCCTTTTGGTATCCTTATACAATCGAGTAGGGGAACACTTCCCCCTACTCGCCGCGCGGCCCGCTTGCTGCGTCAGCGGCAAACTTCCATATGCGGGCCTGCCTTATACAATCGAGTAAGGGAACTCTTTCCCTTACTCGCTGCGCGGCCCGCTTGCTGCGTCAGCGGCAAACTTCCATATGCGGGCCTGCGCATAAAACAAAAAGGCTGCGTGCGCAGCCCTTTTATCGTAACTTCGTAACCCTTTTCCAAATCCTGTCTGTACGTTACAGCCTGCCCTTCCCTTGGCTGTAACATGATTACATCTCTTCCGTTATTCCATAATTGCGCTTCATCTGATCATATAACTGTTGCGCCAGCGCTCCGCCGGACTGCTCTGTCGTCTGGGAAGCAAGCGTCTGCACAACGCCATCCTTAAAGTAATCCACCAGAGAGGACATCGAAGCGTCGCCGTCCTCATTTTTCCCAACGGTCTTTAACATCTCCTTATAGACCTGCTCCATAAAGTAAGACTCGAACTCTCTACATACTTCCTTTAATTCCTCCGCAGAGTTTCCATCTTTCGTCTGTGCAAGCTTTTCCGACAACCCGCTGCCTGTCGCCTGCTCCAACGCGTATGGGTCCAGATAGGAGCTGATGCCGTTCAATCCGATTGCCATATCAAACACCTCTGTTTTTCACTGTATATTCAGCTATAATTATTTATTCTGTTTTTATACTAATTTCATGCTAATTTATGCCGCTTTTATAAAATTTAATATGGATTTTATCCTAATCCAGATCTAGCGTTTCAGATTCGCCGCCTGCTCCAGCATCGTATCGGATGTTGTGATCGCCTTTGAGTTAATTTCATATGCGCGCTGCGCCACGATCATATTGACCATTTCATCCGCCACCTGGACATTGGAGCCTTCTAAATACTGCTGGTTGATCGTGCTGCGCCTTAAGCCCGGCGTTGTGGCCTCATTTAACGGCGCGCCGGAAGCGTCTGTTTCCAAATAATATGTACCGGAAATTTTCTGAAGTCCCGCATCGTTATTAAACTGCCATAAGCCGATGGACTGGTTCAAGGAAAAATACACATTCTGGGCGTCGGTATAGCCTACCTCGCCGCTTTTTGAGATCATGACCTGTTCTTCATGCACATTTGGCGGCAGTACGATCTCATTTCCATTGGTATCCAACACCTGATACCCCTCAGAGGTGCTTAACGTAAGGCCGTTAATGCCCTCGCTCCAGCGAAAATCGCCGTTTCTCGTATAATAAACCGTATTGTCCAGCCCGTTTACTCCAAACAGGCCGTATCCTTCGATGCCAACCGCGCTTTTGCTGTCCGTCGCAAACATCGGCCCCTGCTCAAAGCGGGAGGTGATCGACGCAACTCTGGTGCCCAAACCAACCTGGGCCGGAATCGGCTTTTGCTCCCCGTTCGCCGTCGTTGTACGGGTTTGCAGCGTCTGGTACAGAAGCGTTTTAAATTCCGCTTTTTCCAGCTTGTAGCCTGTCGTATTTACGTTGGACAGATTGTGAGATATGGAATCCAAATTTGTCTGCTGAGCCCGCATACCGGATGCGGCGCTCCATAATGCCCTCATCATAGCTTTAATCTCCTTTTTTATACCTTGCCTACCTGGTTGGCCGCCTTATCCAACATCGTGTCAAATGTCTGAATCAGCTTCTGGTTTGATTCGTACGCCCTTGCGATCGTGATCATCGTTACCATCTCATCTACCACCTGTACGTTGGACGCTTCCAGACAATACTGCTCGATATTGGCATTGGACGCTATCGCCTGTCCGCCGTCTACCAGGTCATACATATTTTCCCCGTATTTCGACAGGAAATCATAATTTTCAAAATCCACCAACCCAATCTGCCCCGCAAGCTGACCGTTTTGATATATAAACCCGCGTTTATCTACAGTAAAATCCTGATTGGGGTCCAGACGGATATAATTATTTTGATTCGGGTCGCCGTTTAACGCGCCGTTTTGGTTTAAAACAAAATCCCCGTCCTTCGTGCGTAAAAATCCGTCCGTGCTGATGGTAAACGCGCCGTCCCTTGTATATTTCGCCGATGTATTGCCCTGTTTATCGGTAAAGGAAATCGCAAAAAAGCCATCCCCATCTATCGCAAAATCAAATTTATTGTCCGTTACTTTAAAATTCCCCTGGCCGTAATCGGTATATGTCTCACCGATCTTTACGCCCATATGGATATCTCCAAGCTCCCTTGGCCTGCGGTGGACTTCCGAAGTGTCCTTGATCTTTAACGCAAGCCTTTCCTCGAAGGACTCTGCGGTCGCGCCCTCTTTTTTATAGCCATTTGTATCCGCGTTCGCAAGGTTGTTTGTGATGACATCCAAACGGTTCATCTCGTTTACCATCCCCGTCCATGCGGTATATAGCCCCTTAACCATCTGTCCTTCCCCCTTCTGTTTCCAGTTTCCCGCCAAAATTTACCGGCGGATTTTTTAGCTTACGGGATAAGCTTCAAAAATAAAATCAATCGTCATCCCGCTTGCCGGAAAGAAATTCTACGAATTTTCCGGTGCCGACCGCCACGCAGGTCATCGGCTCTTCCGCGGTCATCGTGTTAATCCCGGTTTTTTCTTCGATCAGTTCTTCCAGCCCACGCAGCAGCGAGCCGCCTCCTGTTAATACGATCCCTCGGTCCGCCACGTCCGCCGCAAGCTCCGGCGGCGTTTTTTCCAAAACGCTGTGGACCGCCTCTACGATCTGAAGCGTTGCCTCCCGAAGCGCTTCCTCCGTTTCCTCGGATGATACGGTTACGGTTTTCGGAAGCCCGGTTACGAGATTTCGGCCTCTAACGTCAATCGTTTCCGGCTGCGCCAGCGGATAACAGGTTCCAATTTTGATTTTAATATCCTCCGCCGTACGCTCCCCGATCAACAGATTATGCTTCTTTCTCATATATCGGACGATCGCTTCGTCAAAATCATCCCCGGCGATTTTAATGGAAGTGCTTACCACGGAACCGCCCAGGGAAATAACGGCAATATCCGCCGTGCCGCCGCCGATATCGACGATCATATTGCCACACGGCCTTGAAATATCTATCCCTGCGCCGATCGCGGCCGCAATCGGCTCTTCTATGATCATAACCTCCCTGGCCCCTGCCTGGTAGGTTGCGTCTTCCACTGCTTTTTTCTCAACCTCCGTAACGCCGCTTGGCACACATACGCTGATGCGCGGCTTACGGAAGCTTTTCTTGCCAAGCGCTTTTTGGATAAAGTACTTGATCATCTTTTCGGTAACTGTATAATCTGAAATAACCCCCTGGCGCAGCGGGCGCACCGCTACGATGTTGCCAGGAGTCCTGCCAAGCATAAGCCTGGCTTCTTCCCCAATTGCTTTTATTTTATTTGTATCGCGGTCAAACGCCACTACGGAAGGTTCTTTTAATACGACCCCTTTACCTTTAATGTATACCAGAATACTGGCTGTCCCTAAATCAATTCCAATATCTGCTCCCATCATGCACAGATAGCCCCTTTCCTTATACGATATCTTATTTTTACAGTACAAATTACATTCATACGGAATGCCCTGTATACTCTAGTTTTCCATATTACATCCATTATATACAATAAATTCCAATTTTCCTAGCTTTTTTTTATTTTTCACATAATCGTAAGGATTCTGCAATATCTGACATAATTTTTGTGCATTTTTATGTTACAGTGAAGCCTTTGGCTTCACTGTAACGGAATCCGGCTCATTTGAAGTTTGCCTTTGGCAAAGAGCCGGATTCCCACAACCTCTACTTTATCATACGGACTTTGCAGTAAATGCAAAGTCCTGGGCTGAACTGTAACATTTTTATCCCTTCACCCGCTGCCTGCGATTTGGGTGGGCTGCCAATATTTATTATATTTTCTCACAAAACCGCATATTTGTAAACAAATTTTTACAGGTATCTTTTGACAAATTGGCCCGTATAGGACTGGGGCATCAGCGCCACCTCCTCCGGCGTGCCCTGCGCGATCACCGTGCCGCCGCCGTCCCCGCCTTCCGGCCCCATATCGATAATATAATCCGCGGTCTTGATCACATCCAGGTTGTGCTCGATCACGATCACCGTATTGCCGCCCTCCGATAAGCGGCGCAATATTTCCACCAGCTTATGCACATCTTCAAAATGAAGCCCCGTCGTAGGCTCATCTAAAATATAAACCGTCTTTCCAGTGCTGCGCCGACTTAGCTCGGTCGCTAACTTAATCCGCTGCGCTTCCCCGCCGGATAACTCCGTAGACGGCTGTCCAAGCTTGATATAGGAAAGCCCCACATCGTAAAGCGTCTGCATTTTGCGCTCTATGGAAGGGATGTTTTTAAAAAACTCCAGCGCCTCTTCCACGGTCATATCCAGCACATCGTAGATCGTTTTGCCCTTATAGCGCACCTCCAGCGTTTCGCGATTATAGCGCTTCCCCTGGCAAACCTCGCATGGCACATACACATCCGGCAAAAAATGCATTTCGATTTTAATAATGCCGTCCCCCGAACAGGCCTCGCACCTGCCGCCTTTTACATTAAAGCTGAACCTTCCTTTTTTATAGCCCTTAGCCTTTGCGTCCGGCGTTGCCGCAAACAGATCCCTTATCATATCAAAGACCCCAGTATAGGTAGCCGGATTGGAGCGCGGCGTACGACCGATCGGCGACTGGTCGATGTCAATGACCTTATCCAGCTTTTCTAACCCCAGTATTTTATCATGCCTGCCCGGAATACATCTGGCGCGGTTTAAATTTTTCGCCAGCGCTTTGTAGAGCACCTCATTTGTCAAAGAGCTTTTTCCCGAGCCGGACACCCCGGTGACGCAGGTCATGATCCCCAGCGGAAACTTTACGGTAACGTTTTTCAGATTGTTTTCCTTTGCCCCTTTTACCGTCAGCCACCCCGCAGGCTTCCTGCGCTCCGGCGGCACGGGGATTTTTTTGCGCCCGCTTAAATACGCCCCGGTTATGGAATCCGGGTTATCCATAATATCCTGGGCCGTCCCCGCGGCTATGACCTGCCCGCCGTGCTCCCCGGCCCCCGGGCCGATATCCACAATGTAATCCGCTGCGCGCATCGTATCTTCGTCGTGCTCCACAACGATTAACGTATTCCCAAGATCCCGCAGGCTTTTTAACGCCGCAAGCAGCTTGTCGTTATCCCTCTGGTGCAGCCCGATGCTTGGTTCATCCAGGATATATGCAACCCCCACCAGCCCGGAGCCAATCTGGGTAGCCAGCCGGATGCGCTGAGCCTCCCCGCCGGAAAGCGTTGCCGTCGCCCTGCTAAGGGACAGATAATCCAGCCCCACCTCCACCAAAAATCCGACCCGGGCGCGTATTTCTTTAATAATCTGCGCTCCGATCAAAAGCTGATGCTCGCTTAACGTAAGGCCGCTTAAAAATTCCTGAAGGCTTTTCACCGAAAGGTTTGTGATCTCATATATATTTTTATCCGCAACCGTCACCGCCAGCGCCTCTTTTTTCAACCGCTGCCCGCCGCAGGCTTTGCATGGAGTCACCCTCATAAATTCCTCATACTGCTGCTTCATCGTATCCGAACCGGTCTCCCGGTACCTGCGGTTTACATTTTTAATCAGCCCTTCAAATGCCACATCGTAAATGCCCTCCCCCCGCGTCCCGCGGTAATGCACCTTCACCTCCCGGTCGGCGCCGTTTATGAGCATATCGCGGATATCCTCTGGCAGTTCTTCATAAGGCGTATCCAGGCTGAACCCATAAGCTTCCGACAAAGCTTTTAACATGGCGTACGTATAGCTGCCGGAATCCGTGCAGGACTGCCAGCCCATAACCTGGATCGCGCCCTGGGAAATGCTTAAGGACTTATCCGGTATCATCAAATCCTCGTCAAACTCCATCTTATACCCCAGCCCAAAGCAGTCCGGGCAGGCTCCAAATGGGTTGTTAAAGGAAAAGCTGCGGGGCTGGATTTCGTCGATGCTTATCCCGCAGTCCGGGCAGGCGAAGCTGTCGGAAAACTGTATGAAATGAGAGCCTTCCTCCTCCATTACCTCTACCATCAACAGCCCGTCCGCCAGCTCCAGCACGCTTTCAATGGAATCCGTCAGTCTTTGCTCGATGCCAGGCTTTATGATCAGGCGGTCTACCACGATCTCGATATTGTGCTTTTTATTTTTATCCAGCGGAATCTCCTCGCTTAATTCATACATATTTCCATCCGCCACGACCCGCACATACCCGCTGCGCTTTGCCCGCTCCAGCAATTTCTGATGCGTTCCCTTGCGCCCCCGCACCACCGGGGCCAGAAGCTGGATCTTCGTCCGCTCCGGCAGCGCCAGAAGCTGGTCTACCATCTGGTCTACGGTCTGTTTTTTTATCTCCCTCCCGCAGCTTGGACAGTGGGGTATGCCAATCCGCGCATACAGCAGGCGGAAATAATCATAAATTTCTGTCACCGTCCCTACCGTAGAGCGCGGGTTGCGGTTCGTGGATTTCTGGTCAATGGAAATCGCAGGGGACAGCCCGTCTATTTTTTCCACATCCGGTTTTTCCATCTGCCCCAAAAACTGCCTGGCATAAGAGGACAGGGATTCCATATAGCGCCGCTGCCCTTCCGCGTAAATCGTATCAAACGCCAGCGAGGATTTCCCGGAACCGCTTAACCCGGTCAATACCACAAATTCATCCCGAGGGATATCCAAGTCTATATTTTTCAGGTTATGCTCGTTGGCCCCGCGTATTTTAATATATTTTCTTTCTTTGCTCATGTTATTCTTTTTTAACCTTCCTGACTTGCTTATGGCAGAGCTTATTTTTTTGCGTCTCTAAGCATCTCTTTTAAGTGCAGCATCTGGTCACGCAGCTCTGCCGCCGCTTCGAAATTTAAGTCCGCGGCCGCGCTTTCCATCTTCTTTTTTACCTGGGCGATCAGCTTTTCCAGCTCTTTGCGGTTCATGGACTCCGGATCCTTTGCAAAATTTAATTCTTCCGCCGCAACCTTTTTTGAAATGCTGATTAAATCGCGTACGGATTTTTGAATCGTCTTTGGCGTAATCCCATGCTCTTCGTTATATTTTTGCTGGATTTCCCTGCGCCTTTTCGTCTCGTCGATCGCAATCTGCATAGAATCCGTAATCTTATCCGCATACATGATCACGTGCCCTTCGCTGTTTCGCGCCGCCCGGCCGACGGTCTGAATCAGCGACGTTTCCGAACGTAGGAACCCTTCCTTATCGGCATCCAAAATTGCAACCAGCGTAATTTCCGGAATATCCAGCCCTTCCCTTAACAGGTTAATACCCACAAGCACATCAAAAATATCCAGCCGCAAATCCCTAATAATCTCCGCCCGTTCCAGCGTATCAATGTCCGAATGCAGATATTTTACCCGAATCCCAACCTCCTGCATATAAGTCGTCAGATCCTCCGCCATACGCTTGGTCAGGGTCGTGATCAAGACCTTGTGCTTTTTCTTTGTCTCTTTGTTGACTTCCGAAATCAGATCGTCAATCTGCCCTTCCACCGGGCGCACCTCGATTTCCGGGTCTAACAGGCCCGTCGGCCTGATAATCTGCTCCGCCCGCAGCAGCTCATGCTCTTTTTCATAAACATTCGGCGTAGCCGACACAAAGAGCATCTGGTCAATTTTCGATTCAAACTCTTCAAAGTTTAACGGGCGGTTGTCCTTTGCGGAAGGCAGCCGAAACCCGTAATCCACAAGGGTGCTTTTGCGCGACTGATCGCCCGCGTACATCCCGCGTATCTGCGGCACCGTAATATGGGACTCATCCACTATAATCAGAAAATCATCCTTAAAATATTCCATTAAAGTAAGCGGCGTCGCCCCCGGCTCCAGCCCCGCCAG
Organism: uncultured Eubacterium sp.; assembly: GCA_947385775.1. Lineage (GTDB taxonomy): Bacteria > Bacillota > Clostridia > Lachnospirales > Lachnospiraceae > Eubacterium_J. The sequence continues at coordinate 23,790 of CANDMI010000060.1, forward strand.
ATGCCTGGAATAATTTTCTATCCCGCTGCAAAAGCCGGTCTCCCTTAGCATCTCGATATCAAAATTCGTCCGCTCCGCAATCCGCTGGGCCTCTAGCAGCTTGTCCTCCCCTTTAAAATAGCGCACCCGCTCCTCTAGCTCTTTTTCAATATTTTCGCAGGCTAAGTTTATTTTCTCCTGGGGCACTACATAATGGGACGCTGGAAAGATCCCAACATGGGTAAGCGCGGCCTTCACCTCTCCCGTCAGCACATCGATCTCGGTAATCCGGTCTATTTCATCCCCGAAAAATTCCACACGGACAGCCCGCTCTCCCCCGCTTGCCGGAAATATCTCCACCACATCCCCGCGCACCCGGAACGTCCCCCGGTGAAAATCCATCTCATTCCTCGTATACTGGATCTTAATCAGATCCCGCAGCACATCGTCCCTGTCTTTCATCATTCCTGGCCGCAGCGACACCATCATCCCCAAAAAGTCCTCCGGGCTTCCCAGCCCGTAGATACACGACACACTGGAAACCACTACCACATCCCTGCGCTCCACTAACGCAGCCGTCGCGGATAGGCGCAGTTTGTCAATTTCGTCATTGACGGAGGAGTCTTTTGCGATGTAGGTGTCGGAGGATGGGACGTAGGCTTCGGGTTGGTAGTAGTCGTAGTAGGAGACAAAATACTCCACCGCATTCTCGGGGAACATCTCCTTGAATTCTCCGTAAAGCTGTGCCGCAAGCGTCTTGTTGTGGGCGATTACCAGCGTCGGTTTCTGCAATTCCTGAATGACATTCGCCATCGTAAATGTCTTGCCGGAACCCGTAACCCCTAGTAAAGTCTGGAATTGGTTGCCTTCCTTGAAGCCTTTGACCAGCTCTGCGATGGCCTGGGGCTGGTCGCCTGTGGGCTTGTAGGGGGCTTGTAATTTGAAAGCACGCCCGCCTTTTAGGCTGCTTTCATGAGCAAGTAGCTGACCTTTGTCAGCGGATTGCGAATTTCCTCTCTTATCTGGCATATGAAAACCTCCAATTT
>CANDMI010000061.1 GCA_947385775.1 uncultured Eubacterium sp.
GCGGCCTACCGCTTAGGAGGCGGTCGCTCTATCCTGCTGAGCTATAGGTGCAAATGCTTAATCGAGAAAATTAATCTTTCCCTGCATCCAGATATTTCCTTTAAACCTTCTGCCAATTTCCGGTTCTCCGAAAAGATCTTGCTTATTAATACATATATCGAACATTAAATCGTTAGAATTAACCTTAAGGATATACATATTTTCTTTTGTCAGCTCATTCTGAATCAGCTTGATCTCCAAAATCTGGCCCAGTATGGAATATTGATCGCTGTCAATTCCATATGGCATAAAATAACTTTCAACGATAGAAAAGATATCCTCTTTCTCCACCCGTCTTGTTACCATGGAATACAGATCAATGTCCTCCAGCGTCAGGCTTTCAATCGCGTCTTCATCGCCGTCTCTTGCGGCAGCGATCAAATGATTGCGATTCTGCCTGTTCTGCTCTGTATTCCTGATCTGGCTTTCATTTTTGCCGATCGGAAGAAGAATCTTCCCACCTAACGAAAGCGCTGACAATGTAGTAGTGACATTTTGGCAGATTGTTCCGTAAATCATTTTATGGTTCAAGTAATCTGCAACATTTTGAAGGTAAAATATCAACGTTACACCAAGACGCATTTCATCGCAAACGCCCGCATACGATTCATTCTCCATATGACGCTCAATCTCAATTTGCTCGTCTGTAGAAATCCCTTCACCGTAAAATACCGGATAAAAATAATCCATGTAAAAGCTATTGTCATCCTGATATTCACCGCAAACAGTTATCCCGCAAAAAGAATTAAACATATGCGTAATCTGAGAAAACTCATTTTCTTCTGAATCGATTGCAATTTTTTCTGCATCTGAATGCGTGATAACGTCTTTGATCAGTTCATCCAGTTGCTTTTTGTTTTTAAAATTGCTAAATCCAATCGCTCGCAAAAAGCGGTGCATCTCGTTTTATTCTCCCTTCGCTTTCAGTATATTTATTATATAATAACAACCTTGCAATTGCAAATGTTTTCTATTATATTTTTGAATTTATTTTGTATTGAAATTATTATATTTACATTTTTACTTATATTTTAATGCCATATCCAATGCTTCTTTTTCTTCGTTTCCTAACACGATAATCGATTTCCCAGCGATAATTTCCTTAATATAAGTGTAGCATCCTTCTCTGCTATGCATCGCATTAATGATAAACCCATCATCCTTTTGATTTAACAGCGCCAGTGAAAAGCTCAGCTTTCCGCCCATTTCGTCAAATGCGTCATATTTGACCAAACCGATCTTTTGAAAGGTCACGCCCATCAGCCCTTCAATCCGTTCAATTTTTTCCTTATTCTCAGCGTTTGATTTTACCAGGCCATCAATCTGCTCCAGCCTTTCTAAAATTTTATCTTCTAATGATTGCGCATCTGTGTCAGCCATAAATTTTTTATACCGCTTTTTCAGCTTGCTGGTTTTTACCATATTTATAATGATCAGCAAAAACAAGAGCAAGTTTACGCCTACAAGCCCTAACACAATATATTCCAAATCAATGCCTAAATATTCGCATATACTCATGCCGTTTATCATTTTAATCCCTCCAAATATTTAAAGACTTAATTTATGTAATGATCATTTCAAATAAATGCTCCAGCTGACTTGAATCATAATATTCGATCTCTATTTTTCCTTTGTCTTTATCCTTAGGCTGGATAATCACCTTTGTACCAAGCGCTTGCTTCATCTTTTCCTCAATGTCTTTATAAATGACCTTCATCTTTTCAAGCTCTTCATTATTTTTTGCCTTCTCTTCCTTTTCCGCAATTTCTCCTTTCAAAATTTTTTTCACAAGCTTTTCTGTTTCTCTGACACTGAGTTTTTCATCAAATATTTTCTGCGCAACCGTATATTGCAGCTCCTTATCCTCAATAGACAGCAAAGCTCTTGCATGGCCTGTGGAAAGCATTTCATCCACTACCATTTGTTGCACCTTTTCATTTAATTTTAATAAGCGAATCGAATTGGTAACAGCCGTCCTCGATTTCGATACCCTCTCCGCAACTTCATCCTGTTTCAGATTAAATTCTGTTAAAAGACGCTTATAGGCAATCGCTTCTTCAATCGGATTCAAATCTTCCCTTTGTATATTTTCTATAAGAGAAATCTCAACAATTTCCTGCGCCGTCAGCTTCTTTACAATAATCGGTATTTCCTTAATCCCAGCCAGCTTTGCCGCTCTCCATCTTCTTTCCCCTGCAACAATTTCATAATAATTTTCTTTTTCCTGCACAAGGAGAGGCTGTAAAACGCCAAATTGTTTGATTGACTCTGATAACTCCAATAATGAATCTTCATCAAATTTCTTTCTCGGCTGTTCCCTGTTTGGCTCGACTTTATTAATATTAACGTATACTTCTTCTTTCTTTACCTCCTCTTTTGTCTCAACAACCCCAACCCTATCTGGTATTAAAGAATCCAATCCTTTTCCTAAACCCTTACCCAATCCACTTTTCTTTACCGCCATATTTATATATCCTTCCTGCTCATGACTTCTTTTGCCAATAACCGATAACTCTCTGCTCCAGCAGATTTTGCATCATATAAATTAATTGGAAGCCCATGACTTGGCGCTTCTGCCAACTTCACATTTCTTGGAATGATTGTTTTATAAATTGTTGTATTTAGATTCTCTTTTACGTTTTCCACAACCTGCATAGATAAATTAGTCCTCGCGTCATACATCGTAAAAACAACCCCTTCAATGATCACTTTCGGATTAAGACGCTGCTGCACTAAGTCAATGGTATGTATTAATTGGCTCAGCCCCTCCAATGCATAATACTCACATTGTATCGGAACTATAATCGAATCCGCCGTCGTCATTGCGTTGACTGTCAGCATATTTAAAGACGGAGGGCAATCAATAATAATAAAATCGTAATCGTCCTTTATATAATCGATCGCATTTTTTAAAATATATTCCTTGTCATTGATCCCAAGCAATTCAATCTCCGCTCCGGATAAATCTACTTTTGATGGTATAATGCTAAGATTGTCTATCTGTGTTTTAAAAATACATTGCTTTACTGTACATTCATCCAACAGCAATTCATAAACAGTATATGCCATATCATCTTTATCTAATCCGATGCCACTTGTTGTATTTCCCTGTGGGTCTAAATCAATAGTTAAAACAGTTTGCTTGGCTTCTGCAAGGCAAGCGGATAAATTAATCGCAGACGTTGTTTTACCAACGCCGCCCTTTTGGTTTGCAATTGCAATTGTTCTTCCCATTTGGATTCCTTTCTATTATATTGTCCTTCTCCACAAATCACAAGATATGCCACTTAAAATTAAAGGATTTTCGTTGATTCTATTATAACACCAACTTATTTTATTTTCTATAGAATTTCATAATAATATATTACCAATGTTTCACGTGAAACATTTCCAACTTTTGTACATTTCTATGAAGTGGATTTTTATTATTTTGAGTGCTAATCGGACACTGGATGCAAACCATAAAGCTATCTAGATGTTCCGGCTTCGGCATGTAAGAAGCTCTAAATATTCTATTTTTTCTTTATTTGGTGATAATCGGACACTGGATGCAAGCCGTAAGTTGTCTGGATGTTCCGGCTTCAACATATAAAATTTTTAAGTATTTTGATTTTTTCTTTATTTGACATTAATCAGACATTTGACGCAAGCCATATAAGGCTGGCTGGTTGTTCCCGACTTCAGGATGTAAAAAGCTATAAGTATTATATTTTTTTATTATTTTTGTTGCTAATCGGACGCTGGACGCAAGCCGTAAGGCTGTCTGGATGTTCCGGCTTCGGGATGCAAGAAGCTCTAAGCATTCTGATTTTTATTTGTCTATTCCGTACGGAATGGGGATTGAATGCCTTTGGCTCAATCCCCGTTTTCGGGCATCCTGCCCGAAAATCCTGGTTGAAAACAGAATGCAAAAAGCTTCTAACATCCCTGCGCATGTCACTTCCAGACAGTCTTACGGCTTGCGTCCAGCTGGCTATTTAAAGTAAAAATATTAAAATAAAAATTTTACTTTTTACTAGTTTTTATTGTTTGGATAATATTGAAATGGTCAAGTATAATATGTATTTTAATTCATGTAGAATTTAATTCAACAAATATATTTGTCTTACACATAAAATATTTATATCTATAAAAAGATAGGTTAATTTATTTGAATGTAAAAGTGATTACGACATTATTATATTATTATTTATATATTAACTTTTTTATTTCAGCAATATTTTAGAAACTATAATAACTATAACAGCTGCAATAACTACTAATAATTGCAATAACTTTTAATAATTGCAATAACTTTTAATAATTGCAATAACTATAATAACTGATTAAGAGCCCATCCAAAAATCAAGCACATAGCAAACTATGTAATTGATTTTCAGACTGCACTTTCGAAAAAAGACAATTAATATTATCAGTTATTTTTACAGATCCTTAGTAATCTCACTAAAATATAACCAACATTTTACATAGATTAATAGGTTACTATTTATATAATCATCCACCCCCAAGATATGAGAAAAAAGTCAAAAACTACTGTAGCTCATATGAAACCCAGCCTGAAGAAGAAATTTGCCCGGCCTGGGTGGGGCGTATGGAAGAATGTTTAGATGTTCTTAGTATTCTGCTTAATACACAGGCGGCAAAGCCGTAAGAGGCAACTTTAGCTCTGGCGTTAGCCAGAGCGGACTAGTTGCCGCGTCCGTCCGGTAGTGAAAACTGAAATGCAGAATACTTAGAACATCTTACATTCTGGAATGGCCCCATCCAGGCCGGGCAAATTTCCTCTTCAAGCGTCCGGCTTTTCAAACGCGATACCCTTACTAATCTATTACAAATCCAATAAATGTTTCACGTGAAACATCACCCATCTTATATCATACCCTCCCTTTTTCCCCCTACATTTTATCTTCTTTTCCCAAAAATACACACATTATTTTTTTATTTTATCTCAAATTTTTTAACATAACAAGTCCAAAATAAGGTATAATATAAATAACACAACAAATAATACAAAAGTTTGCTTTATTTCTCTGTCTCTTAAAACAGAAAACGAATCAGCAAACCATCTCGCTTGCGGGTATAGAAATATAGCAAGAAATAATAAAAACAAAAAGGAGAATTTTCATGAAAAAAGCATTTAAAAAGTTTCTTGGCACTTCTGCTCTTACTCTGACTGGTATGTATGCTATAAATAAACTGATTGAAAATAGCGTTACCTCTGTCACTCCTACGAAGCAGGATAAAATTTTCATCTGGCGTGATATGGAGATTCATTATATTGAAAAAGGGCAACTCAATCAACCGCCTATTCTTTTGATCCATAACCTGTATCCATCTTCCTCAAAAGAAGAATGGAATCATATTGATGAGCAACTGGCATCTGGTTTTCATATATATGAGTTAGATTTGCCAGGATGTGGGAAATCGGATAAGCCAAATATCACATACATAAACTTTATGTATGTACAGCTTCTTTCAGCATTTATAAAAGAAGTCATCCAGGAAAAAACAAATATTTGCGCTGCCGCATACTCCAGCTCCTTTGCTTTGATGACTGCGCGAATGAATGAAAATATGGTAGGGAAAATTATCATTATCAATCCTACTTCTATTTTTGAACTGGTAAAGCCGGTTACAAAACAAAGCATGATCCAAAAACAGATTGTGGAGCTGCCGATCGTCGGAACATCCTTGTACAATTATAAAATGAAAAAAGCAAGCATTGAAGATGACTATAAATACATTTATTATTACAATGACAGAAATGTGGATGAAAGAGAAATTAACATCTCCTATTATAATGCGCACTGTAAAAAATCAGGCGGAAAATATTTATATGGAAGCATCCTGGGCAATTACACCAATATCAACATTATCCATGCGCTGTCAAAAATTGAAAATGAAATTTACTTAATTGGCGGAGGACATTACAAACAGATCATTCAAGAATATAAAAAATACAATGCGAATATCCATGAAATATTTGTATCTAATTGCAGGCTGCTTCCACAATTAGAAATTCCAAATACCATTGTTTCACATATAACAGACATTATAACAACCCCTGAAAAATAAAGTAAGGGTGAACGCGCGCCGCCGATGCGCCACTTTAGTGGCATATTTCATCTGCATCGGCGTGCGCATAAAACAATCAAGCCAACGGCATTTTCGTCGGAGTCCCCGCCTTCCTTGGATATTTGTTCTTCGTCTGATGCATCTTTTGTATAAACAGAAACGTACGCCGATAGGAAGAATCCGGAATCTGAAATTCCTCTTTTTTGTCTAATCTTCCGCCCAAAAGCTGGATCGCTTTACCTGCACGTTCGATCTCTTCCTCTACATTGGCAGACTTATAAGCCACAAACAATCCATCTATTTTTACAAAAGGCAAACAATATTCAACGAGGCTGGATAAATCTGCGACAGCTCGTGAAACGCAAAAATCAAATTTTTCTCGATATTCCCCTGCCCTTGCCAGATCCTCTGCCCTTCCATGCACCGCCTCAATCTTTTGTAATCCCAGCTGGCTTATAACTTCCTTCATAAAGGTTACCCGCTTGCCTACCGAATCCATAAGAATCACTTCCAATTCTGGAAACAAGATCTTTAAAGGGATTCCAGGAAAACCAGCTCCTGAGCCTACATCCGCAAGAGATAAATGCTGGTTCAGCCTGCAATACTTTCCCAACGCCGCGCTGTCCAAAAAATGCTTTTGTATGACCCCGTTTAATTCCGTGATCGCTGTCAGGTTCATTTTCTTATTCCATTCCAAAAGAAGCTCATAATAATCCCGAAACTGGCTTATCCTATCATCCGTCGCTTCCATACCCATAAGCGCAAGCTCTTTTTTTAAAGTTTCAAAAGCAAATTCCATCCTAAATCTCCATCCTACTTTTACTATTTCCTGTTTTATCCTATTCCATGTTTTTTCTATTTCAAGTTTTTTATTTCATAATTTTTCTATTTCCTGTTTTATCCTATTTCATATTTTTTCTATTTGCTGTCTATTCCATTTCCTGTTTTTTTCTCTGATAATACTGTTCCAAATAAATCAATAATACAGAAATATCCGCCGGCGAAACGCCAGATATTCGCGATGCCTGTCCGATGGAAACCGGGCGGTATAAATTCAGCTTTTGCCTAGCCTCAATCCGAAGCCCTTTTACCGCATCGTAATCAAAATCCTTTTCCAGCCTTTTGTTTTCCAATTTCTTAAAACTGGAAACCTGTTTCATCTGCCGGATAATGTATCCTTCGTATTTGATATTGATATTCACCTGCTCTGCCACATCATCTGGAAGCTGCGGCCGGTCAGGATCTAATTCCTTTAAAATCTCATAGGAAAGCTCGGGCCTGCGTATCAATTCTGCAAGAGAAATTCCTTTGTTCAAAGGAACGCTATGATTTCTTTCTAAAAATTCACTGACTTTACTGTTCGCTCCTACAATAATTTTGGACACACGCGCAATCTCTTCTTTGATCAACCGCTCCTTTTCTAAAACCCCCTCATACCGCTCTTTTGAAATCAAACCGACCTCATATCCTTTTTTTGTCAGGCGAAGGTCTGCGTTATCCTGTCGAAGCAGCAAGCGATACTCTGCCCTGGACGTCATCATGCGGTAAGGCTCATGATTTTCTTTTGTGACCAGATCGTCGATCAATACGCCGATATAAGATTCTGAGCGATCTAAAATCAGGCTTTCTTTTCCTAAAATCTCCATCGCCGCGTTAATGCCCGCCACTAATCCCTGTGCCGCCGCCTCCTCATAGCCAGAGCTGCCGTTAAACTGCCCGCCGCTGAACAATCCGTAAATCTTTTTAAATTCCAAAGATGGATACAGCTGGTTTGGATTGATGCAGTCATATTCAATCGCATAAGCATTCCTTACGATTTTCGCATTTTCCAATCCAGGCACAGTCCGATACATCGCATACTGCACATCCTCCGGCATCGAGCTGGACATGCCGCCGACGTACATTTCATTCGTATGAATCCCTTCTGGCTCAATAAAAAGCTGATGCTTTGTTTTATCTGGAAATTTCACAACCTTATCTTCAATGGAAGGACAATAACGCGGGCCAGTCCCTTCAATAACGCCGGCATAAATCGGCGAACGGTCCAAGTTCTGGCGTATGATATTATGAGTATTTTCATTGGTGTAAGTCAGCCAGCAGGATACCTGATCAATCTGTACGTCCTTTGGATCTGTTGTAAACGAAAACGGGACAACGACCTCGTCTCCTTTTTGCTCCTGCATCTTGGAAAAATCAATCGATCGCCTGTCAATCCTGGCAGGCGTGCCTGTCTTAAAGCGCACCATCTTAATCCCATGGCTTTTTAAAGAATCAGTCAGATAATTTGCCGCCATCAGGCCATTTGGCCCGGTATTCGTGATCATCTCCCCTGTCAGACACCTTGCCCGAAGATAAGTCCCGGTACACAATATAACTGCCTTGCAATTATAAACCGCGCCGGAAACCGTCTTTGCGCCTGTGATCCTCTGGCTTCGTCCATCCTTTCTTTCCCCTTCCGGAATTTCCTCTGTGATGATCTCAGAAACCTCCGCCTGCCTGATCGTAAGATGCTCCGTATCCTGCAAGGTCTGGCGCATTTTCATACTGTAATCCGCCTTATCCGCCTGCGCCCTTAAGGAATGCACCGCAGGCCCTTTGGAACGGTTCAACATTTTAGACTGAATAAACGTCTGGTCGATATTCACCCCCATCTGACCGCCTAGCGCATCCACCTCCCGGACAAGATGCCCTTTAGAGCTTCCTCCGATATTTGGATTGCAAGGCATAAGCGCGATACTGTCTACGCTTACGGTGAATAGGATCGTCTCAAGCCCAAGCCTGGCACAGGCCAGCGCAGCCTCACAACCCGCATGCCCCGCGCCTACAACGACAACGTGATACTGCTCTTTCAAATGACCCACATCTTCTGTTTTTTTCATACCGTCATCCATGGTGTACATCACTCCTTTCGTATTTTGCTCCCGCACATCCTGTTATTTCATTACAGTCCAGCCTTCGTCTTCATCGTAACGGAATCTGGCTCTTATTCTATTTCCCCATACAAAATTTTGAAAAAATCTCATTCGCTAAATCATCCTCCAAGTACTCTCCAATGATCGCGCCTAAAGAATCATAAGCATTCATTAGATCGATCGAGTAAAAATCCTCCGGCATCTGATTTTGAATGCTTTCCTCTACCTGCTCCAAACTTTCGAAAGCTTCGATTAAAGAATTTTTGTGCCTTAGGCTCGTGATCACAACCTGATCGTTGTAAGATATGTCTCCATGTAAAAACATGCCCTGTATCATATCCGTCAGCTCTGCAATCCCATCCCCGGCCTTTGCGGAAACCGAAATAATATGACTGGATATGGATTCCAGCTGTGCCTGCGTCACCCGCTGCTCTAAATCCGATTTATTTAAAATGACTATAACATTTTTCTCCTCCAAAAGCCCAGCCACAATAAAATCATCTTCACTCAATTCCCTGGAGCTGTCGACTACATACAAAACCAAATCCGCGCGCTCCAGATATGCTTTCGCTCTCTCCACGCCTATTTTTTCCACAATGTCTTCCGTCTGATGTATCCCAGCCGTGTCGATCATATTCAGGCTGATCCCGGACAACTGGATCTGCTCTTCCAACGCATCTCTTGTTGTCCCGGCCACATCTGTGACAATCGCCCGCTCTGAGCCAACGAGGACATTTAAAATCGAAGATTTCCCCACATTTGGTTTTCCAACAATAACAGTATTGATCCCCTCCTTGCGTATTCTCCCATTATCCGCTGTCTGGATCAGACGCTCTATTTCCCGCTTTAATTCCTGTACGATCAGCTCCAGTTTTTCTGGATAGTCCTCTAATGGATAATGCTCAGGATCGTCAAGCGCAGATTCTATAAACGCCGTCTCATGTAAAATCCTTTCGCGAAGCTTTCGGATCACCTTTGAAAGCGAACCCGTAAGCTGATCAAGGGAAGATTTCCAGGCAAAATCATTTTTTGCGTTGATCATATCGATGACCGACTCTGCCTGCGCCAGATCGATCCGTCCATTTAAAAACGCCCGCTTTGTAAATTCCCCAGGCTCAGCCATCCTGGCTCCAGCATGTATCACGGCTTCCAAAATCTTTTTCATGACAAGCGTTCCGCCATGGCAGTCAATTTCCACCGTATCTTCCCTCGTATAGCTGTTTGGCGCTTTCATCAGCATCACGAGCGCCTCGTCCACAAGCGTGTCTCCATCTTTGATAAATCCGTAATGTATCGTATGAGACACGCAATCCGCTAATTTTTTTCCGCTTTTTGCGCGAAATATCCGGTCCGCAATTTCTATGCAATCGCTGCCGCTGATCCTGATAATCCCAATCCCTGCGCTGGACAATGCGGTGGCAGGCGCCGCAATCGTATCTGACTTCAAAATATTCCTCCTTTACAAACAATATCATTCACAAACAATATATAGAAAAATCCGCGCTAACCATTCACAAACAATATATGGAAAAAACTGTGCTCAACAATTGAACACAGTTTTTATAGAAACAGCCCTTATTTCGATTTTTTTAACGTAACAACAACATGTCGATATGGTTCTTCACCCTCGCTATGCGTAGCAACAAAACGGTCGCTCTGCAATGCGGAATGGATCACCCGCCGCTCAAATGGATTCATCGGCTCTAAAGATACAGGACGTTTTGTCCTCTTTACTTTATAGGAAATATTCTTGGCAAGATTTTCTAGCGTTTCTCTTCTCCTCTTACGATATTCTTCTGTATCCAACTTCACCTTAATGTAATTTTCTGAGCGTTTATTCACCATCAAATTCGTAAGATACTGCAAGGAATCCAAAGTCTGACCGCGCTTTCCGATCAAAAGCCCCATTTCTTTGCCTTTAAATTCCACATCAATGACCCCATGCTCTTCATCATAGCTCGAAACAATTTCAACTTCCATATTCATCGCCTCGAATACCTGTCCCAAAAATTCTCTTACGCAATCCTCGCAGGAAAATTTTTTTCTTGCTTTGATCACAGCGGGTTTGCTTCCAATTCCTAAAAAACCTGTGCTTCCTTCTTTTATCACTTCATATTCTAACTGGTCGCTCGTAATGCCTAACTGAACTAAAGCGTCTGTGACCGCGTCGCTCACAGTCTTTGCACTTACTTCGATAAACTCCATAACAAACCCCTCTCCCATTATCTATTATTTCTCTCGTTAAATTCCTTAACCAGATTTGCTTTTGCCGTTAAACTGTTTGGATTTGCCGTCTTTCTGTATTCATAAGCCTTTTCCAGCTTGGATTCCCGCTCTCCCTTTGACATAGAGGTTAACCTGTCGTCTCTTTTTGTATTCATCGTCGCGGCGTTTCGGATCTGCGCCTCATTGATGCCCATCTTCTTAAGCTTCTTTTTACGCTTTTCTACATTCTTTGCGATCATCTGGTCTAAATCCAGATTTTGAATATGCTTATTTACAAAAACCTGCTGTACGCACCGCGTCAAAGAGCTAAATATCCAATAAATGCCCAACCCGACCGGAACGGTAAAGCAAAGCACGAAAGAAAATAAAGGCATCGTATAGTTCATCGTTTTCATCTGCCTTGATAACGTACTGTTTGGATCTGTGTCCGCCTGCGGCATCAGCTTTACATTTAAAAGCTGTGAAGCATAAGATACAACCGGTATCAGCAGCGCAAGAATGACAAAAAGGTACGATTTTTCCTTAATGCTGCTCATAATAATCGTGAATGGGGAATCCGATATATTCAATCCCAGAAAAAAATTCATTTCATTTAAATGCGCTTCAGTAGACTGAATCACATCCGTAAGCTTTGGAAAAGACTCCCGCAAAGTATCCCAGCCTGATGTAGGCATTTTGTAAACCGCGTCAACGATGAAGTTTTTTACAACCTCTAAATCCGTATTCTTAAAATCTGCGCCGATCGCGCTCAAATGCATCGTGTCGACGAATTTCTCCATGATAGCCTGATAGCCGGAAGTCTGGATAATTCCTTCTACGATTCCATCAAACGCGGACTTTACGCCGGATACATAGGCTGGCACATTATAAATCACACGGTACAAGGCCAAAAAAACCGGGAACTGGATCAGCATCTGCAAGCAGGAGCCAGTTGGCGAAATCCCGTACTTTGCATACAGATCCTGTGTTTCCTGGTTCATAGCCATCTGCGACTCCTGGTCTTTTTTCCCCTTATACTTGTCCTGTATCGCCTTGATCTCAGGCTGCATTTTCTGCTGAAGCTTTGAAAACTTCTGCTGCTTAATGGTCAGCGGCAGCATAAACATATAGATCACTACCGTTAACACAATAATCGTCAAGCCAATATTTTCCACCCCGAACACATTCGACAGGAACAGATAGATCCAATTCATAATCAAGCCCAACAGCTTTGCGATCGGACCTAAAATCGCACCTGAATACTGTGTCAGCATTATCATATTCAATTATAAACCTCCTATTTCATATCCTCCTGTAATCATCCAAATATACTCTCCTTAAGTTTCATGTACTCCCCACCATGTTTTCTTTCCGTTACGGAACAGGGTCGTATCCGCCCTTTGATAAAGGATTGCAGCGTAAGATCCGCCAGCCCGCATACATGCTTCCTTTTATCGGCCCATGCTTTTCAATCGCTTCGATCGCGTAATTGGAGCAGGTTGGAAAATAAGGGCATTTCACTGTTTTCATTGGCGAAAAGTATTTCTGATAAAACCGGATTCCCGAAATTAAAATCTTTTTCAATGCCATCATCCTTCTGTTTCTTCCTTATTTATAATAGAATGAAGCCGTCCAAGATGCAATAATGCGCTTTTTGTATCCCAATAAGATATTTTATTTGCTGATTGTCTTATTACGACTACGATATCCAGCCCATGCTGAAACATATCCTCATGAAGCCGATATGCCTCCTTCACCAGCCGTTTCGTGCGATGGCGCACAATGCTGTTTCCAACCTTCTTGCTGACAGAAATGCCAATCCTATTACAGTTTGTCCCATTCTCCAAAATATACATCACAAGATAGCGGTTCGCCAGTGATCTCCCCTTGCGATACACACTCTGGAAATCCGCATTTTTTCTCAATGACTCTGAAAATACCATTGTTTTCCTTAAAAGAAGATAGGCCACAAAAGATGTGGCCTATGCTGATAACTTCTTTCTTCCTTTTAATCTTCTTGCAGCCAATACTTTTCTTCCGCCTGCTGTACTCATTCTTTTTCGAAATCCATGCACCTTTGACCTGTGCCTTTTTTTTGGCTGATACGTCATTTTCATACCAAATGCACCTCCTCTGACAAAAAACGAAAATAATTAGTGAAAAATACCATTTCAATTATATCAGAAAAGATGGTGAAGTCAAGACAAAATTCTAGATAATATTTCACATATCCCACCCGCGGTTATCCACACAGTTATCCACAATTTTTGCACCCGATTTTCTAAAAGCCGCTATTTTAAAGGGTTTGCGGGGTACAAGAAATTGTGGATAACCTGTTATACGCTATGGAAAACCCGGGAAAACCTGAAATAAAAGTTTTTAATTGCTTATTTTGGAATTTTAGTTTATGATAGAAATAGTGGGAATATGGCCCTCGATGCCTTATAGTGTATTTGCAGAATAGAAAAAACGGAGAATTGATATGTTAGTTGAGGAAAAATGGGAAGATATACTGTTAACTTTAAAAAATGAATATGAACTTTCTCAAATAGTATATGAATCCTGGATTGAGCCTTTAAAAATTTATCAGATTGACAATAACATACTGTACATTCTTGTACCGCCAGAGCAAATTGCATTGAATTATATTTCCAAAAAATACACGACTCCACTTAAGGTCGTAATAGCGGAATTTACAGGCGTAAATTATGAAATAAAATTCATCCTCCCGGAGGACACAAAAAAAATAAAGCCTGCAAAATCCATTGCGTTGCAGCCAAACGAACAGACGCAAAAAGAAAATTACGATTTAAATCCGAACTACACGTTCGATACCTTCGTCGTCGGAAATAATAATAAGCTTGCCCATACAATTTCCCTGGTTGTTGCGGAAGAGGCTGCAAATCCTGAAAAAAAATTTAACCCTCTTTTCCTATGGGGCGGAGTGGGCCTTGGAAAAACGCATTTGATGCATTCCATTGCGCATTACATCCTTGCGAACCACCCGCAGTTAAAGATCCAGTACGTCAATTCTGAGGTATTTACAAATGAAGTCATCGACGCGATCCGAACCGGGAGCAATTCGCAGATGAACGCATTGCGCGACAAATACCGCAACATTGATGTGCTGTTAATAGATGATATTCAATTTGTAATAGGAAAAGACCGAACTCAGGAAGAATTTTTCAACACTTTTAATGTGCTTTACAACGCGGGCAAGCAGATCGTCATATCCTCAGATAAACCGCCAAAGGAAATGACGACATTGGAAGAACGCTTCCGTTCCAGGTTCCAATGGGGCTGCATGGCTGACATTAGCTCTCCGGATTATGAAACACGTATGGCCATCCTCCGTAAAAAAGAAGAAATGGACAACTTCCAGCTGGACAATCAGATTACCGAATATATCGCTACAAATATTAAATCAAACATCCGTGAACTGGAAGGCGCGTTAAACCGGCTTATGGCATTTGAACGCCTGACAAATGAAGAAATTACGATCGATACCGCGATCGAACAGCTGGAAAGCATCATAAATCCAGATTCACATAAAACAATTACCCCAGAGCTGATCATAGAAATTGTAGCGGAGCATTTCCAGAAAACGCCGGATCAGCTTATATCGAAATCCCGCAGCAGCGATATTGTAAAGCCTCGTCAGATCGCGATGTATTTATGCAAAAACATGACCGGGACATCTCTTTCCGGGATAGGTGAAATCCTTGGAGGACGGGACCACTCAACGATCATACATGGAATCGAAAAAGTAGAAAAAGATATTAAGAAAAATAAAGAAACAAAAAAATTGATCGAAACCATACAGAAAAAAATAAATCCAAACTGACAGTTATTCACACCACGTATCCAGATTTTGAAAGTTATCCACAATTAATTGTGGATAATGGTGGATAACTATTGTACAACCTGTGACTTGCTATGGATAATTATGCCATTTGGATACTCCAACGGACAGGCAAAAAGCTTCACGCGAAGTTATGAACAGTTTATCAAGCCCTTCACGTGAAGCCTTACACGAGGTTATCCAAATCTAAGAATGCTGGATTTATCGTATGCAAAAGGCTTATCCACGTATTCACACACGTTATGACGACTACTACGATTTAACATATGATAGGATAGATACCCATGCACCTTGAAAGGAGTTATACACATGAAGCTTGTTTGTTCAAAATCAAATCTGCTCTATGGGGTAAACATTGTGATCAAAGCAGTCCCGACACGGACGACGATGACCATATTAGAATGTATTTTAATTGACGCTTCATCGGATAAGATCAAGCTCATTGGAAACGATACGGAATTAGGGATCGAGACCACGATTGATGGAACGATCGAAGAACACGGCATTATCGCGCTGGACGCGAAAATATTCTCAGAAATCATAAGGAAGCTTCCAGACAACGAGGTGACGATCTCCTCAGACGATTCCTTAAAGACGATCATCACTTGTGAAAAAGCAAAATTTAATATTATGGGAAAAACAGGAGAAGATTTTGCCTATCTTCCAACGATTGAAAAAGACAATCTGATTTCAATCACTCAGTTTTCCTTAAAAGACATTATAAGACAGACGATTTTTTCCATTGCAGACAATGATAACAATAAATTAATGACCGGAGAATTATTCGAGATCAATGAAAACAAACTGAGGGTCGTATCTTTAGACGGTCACAGAGTGTCGATACGAAATATTACCTTAAAGAACAATTCCAATAACAAAAAAGTCGTTGTTCCTGGAAAGACCTTACAGGAGATCAGTAAAATCCTGCCAGGCTCAGCGGAGGAAAACGTCGATATTAACATTACGGATAACCATATTGTGTTCGAATTTGAAAATACAGTCGTCGTTTCCAGGCTGATCGACGGAGAATACTTTCGGATCGACCAGATGATCTCTTCCGCTTATAAAACAAAGATAAAGATTAATAAACGGGAGCTGTTAAGCTGTATCGACCGTGCGACCCTGCTTGTCAAAGAAGGGGATAAAAAACCGATCATCATGGATATTAAAGATGATGTTATGGAGTTAAAGATTACGTCCTATATCGGCTCGATGCATGAGGAGATTGAAATCCAAAAAGAGGGAGAGGATATTTTAATCGGCTTTAACCCGAAATTTTTCATTGACGCGTTACGTGTTATAGACGAAGAGGAAGTGACTTTATATATGGTAAATCCAAAGGCGCCATGTTTTATCCGCGACGAAGAAAACCAGTATATTTATTTAATTTTGCCGGTAAACTTTAATACCGCGAATAATTAATTGGAGATATAATAAATATGATAAAAGAAGTAAAGATAAAAGATGAGCATATTAGGCTGGGGCAGGCGATGAAGTTAGGGCGCATGGTAGGCTCCGGCGTGGAAGCCAAAATGCTGATTCAAGACGGACAGGTGCGCGTAAATGGGCAGGTGGAGTTAAAACGCGGGAAAAAGCTTTTTGCAGGCGACGTTGTTTCTTATCAAGGAGAGGAAATCAAGATCGCAAAATGAAAGTCAAATCCATTGCATTGAAGAACTTTCGCAATTATAAAGACCTGTATTTAGAATTTACGGACGGGACAAACATCCTATATGGAAACAACGCTCAAGGAAAGACGAATGTGCTGGAATCCGTCTATATCAGTGGGACGACAAAATCCCATAAAGGCAGCAAGGACAGGGAGCTGATACATTTTAAAGAAGAGGAATCCCATATACGCACATTTGTGGAAAAGAATGAAAAAACATACCAGATCGATATCCATTTAAAGAAGAACCGCTCCAAGGGGATCGCGGTCAACCAGGTTCCGCTGAAAAAAGCAAGCTCTTTATTTGGGATTTTAAACCTGGTGTTTTTTTCGCCGGAGGATTTAAACATTATAAAAGCAGGCCCGATGCAGCGCAGGCGCTTTTTAGACCTGGAGCTGTGCCAGCTGGATAAGATTTATTTCTCAGATTTGGCAAATTATAACAAAGCGTTAAACCAGCGCAATAAACTGTTAAAAGATATCGCCTATCGGCCGGAATTAAAAGATACGCTTCCCGTTTGGGATATGCAGCTTTTAAATTACGGAATGCGCATTGTAAGGCGAAGGGAGCAGTTTGTGCAAAAGCTAAGGGAGATCGCGTTTGAGATTCATCGAAGCATCTCCGGAAATAAGGAAGAGCTACAGATCATTTATGAGCCAAATACGAAGGAGGCTGAGTTTGAGGAAGCGTTAAATAAGGCGCGTGAAAAGGATTTAAAAAGCTGCCAGACCTCGGTTGGGCCGCATCGTGACGATCTGTCATTTCAGATTAGCCAGGTGGATATCCGAAAGTACGGTTCCCAGGGACAGCAGCGCACCTGCGCTCTGTCGCTAAAGCTTTCTGAGATCGAGCTGGTAAAGAAAACCATTCACGATACGCCTGTATTGCTGCTGGACGACGTATTGTCCGAGCTTGACAGCAGCAGGCAGAATTACCTTTTAAACCGGATACACGACATCCAGACGATCATTACCTGTACCGGGCTGGATGAATTTGTAAAAAACCGTTTCCAGATCGACCGTGTGTTTGAAGTGATAGACGGGCATGTGGAACAAAAAAATCAACAAAACGACTGAAACAGAAATCAGGAGGAGTAATATGGCTACTGAAAATAATTATGGTGCAGACCAGATCCAGATACTGGAAGGGCTTGAGGCAGTCCGCAAAAGGCCCGGAATGTATATCGGCAGCACTTCCGCAAGGGGGCTGCACCATCTGGTGTATGAAATCGTAGACAATTCTGTAGATGAAGCGCTTGCAGGATATTGCAAAAATATCAAAGTGACGATCAACAAAGACAATTCAATTACAGTAGTAGACGATGGAAGGGGGATTCCTACTGGGATTAACCACAAAGCCGGACTTCCTGCTGTTGAGGTCGTCTTTACTGTGCTTCATGCCGGTGGGAAATTCGGCGGAGGGGGATATAAGGTTTCAGGAGGTTTACATGGCGTAGGCGCATCGGTCGTAAACGCGTTGTCCAACTGGCTGGAGGTGGAGATTTACCGGGACGGGCATGTTTACAAGCAGCGCTATGAGCGGGGGAAAACCATGTATCCGCTAAAAGAAGAGGATACATGCGACCCGGAAAAAACAGGGACGAAGGTTACGTTTTCCCCGGACGGCACGATATTTGAAGAAACGGTATATGATTACGATACATTAAAGCAGCGCCTTAGAGAAACCGCGTTTTTAACAAAAGGGCTTCGCATTATATTAAAGGACGCAAGGGAAGACCCGGTACGCAGACATGAATTTCACTATGCGGGCGGCATTAAAGAATTTGTGACCTATTTAAACCGGAGCCAGGAAGCGTTATATCCTGAGGTTATTTACTGCGAAGGGAAAAAGGACAATGTGATGGTGGAAGTCGCCATGCAGCACAATGATTCCTACAACGACTCTACGTACAGCTTTGTAAACAATATCATTACGCCGGAGGGCGGCACACATTTGGCGGGATTTCGGAATGCGCTGACAAAAACCTTTAATTCCTATGCCAGGGCAAATAAGATCATTAAAGACAGCGAGCCTGCATTATCCGGAGAGGATATCAGGGAGGGGTTAACGGCGATTATCAGCATCAAAATCGAAGAGCCGCAGTTCGAAGGGCAGACAAAGCAAAAGCTTGGAAACAGCGAAGCAAGGGGAGCGGTGGATTCGGTTGTAAGCGAGCAGCTTACGTATTTTATGGAGCAAAACCCACAGGTGGCAAAGTCCATTTGCGAAAAATCCCTGCTTGCCCAGCGCGCCAGAGACGCAGCCAGAAAAGCAAGGGACTTAACCCGAAGAAAGACCGCGCTTGGCGATACGTCCCTGCCTGGGAAGCTTGCGGACTGCTCGGATAAAGACCCGATGAACTGCGAGATTTTTATCGTCGAGGGAGATTCCGCGGGAGGCTCAGCAAAAACAGCCAGGAGTCGGGCGACGCAGGCAATCCTGCCGCTTCGGGGCAAGATTTTGAACGTGGAAAAGGCAAGGCTGGATAAGATATACGGAAATGCTGAGATTAAAGCAATGATCACAGCGTTTGGCACAGGCATTCATGAGGATTTTGACATAAACAAGCTTCGGTATAATAAGATCATCATCATGACGGACGCCGACGTGGACGGAGCGCATATCAGTACGTTAATGCTTACCTTTTTGTACCGGTTTATGCCGGATTTAATCAGACAGGGGCATGTGTACCTTGCGACGCCGCCGTTATTTAAAATCGAAAAAAATAAAAATATATGGTACGCCTACAGCGACGAGGAGTTAAACAGCATTTTAAAGGAAATCGGCAGGGATGGGAATAATAAGATACAGCGTTACAAAGGGCTTGGAGAAATGGATGCGGAGCAGCTTTGGGAGACGACGATGGACCCGGAGAAGCGGGTGTTAAAGCGGGTGATGATAGACGATGAAAACACGTCTGAGATTGACCTGACGTTTACGACGTTAATGGGTGACAAGGTAGAGCCAAGGCGTGAATTTATTGAAGAAAATGCCAAGAAAGTCCAAAACCTGGATATTTAGGAGGGATGTATAAATGGATGATACAATATTTGACCAAATCCATGATGTAGACTTGAAAGAAACAATGGAATCATCTTATATCGATTATGCGATGAGCGTGATCGCGCAAAGGGCCCTGCCAGATGTCCGGGACGGATTAAAGCCAGTGCAAAGGCGCGTCCTGTACTCTATGATCGAGTTAAACAACGGCCCTGACAAGCCGCACAGGAAATGTGCGCGTATTGTCGGCGATACGATGGGTAAATATCACCCGCATGGCGACAGCTCGATTTACGGCGCGCTTGTAAATATGGCGCAGGAGTGGTCTACCAGGTATCCTTTGGTAGACGGACATGGCAATTTTGGCTCAGTGGACGGCGACGGTGCAGCGGCAATGCGTTATACGGAAGCAAGGCTTAGCAAAATATCGATGGAAATGCTTGCGGACATAAATAAAGACACCGTGGATTTTGTGCCAAACTTTGACGAGACGGAAAAAGAGCCTACGGTGCTTCCGGCGCGTTTTCCAAACCTGCTTGTAAACGGCACAACAGGCATTGCGGTCGGCATGGCCACAAACATTCCGCCCCACAATTTAAAAGAGGTCATTGACGCGGTTGTAAAGATTATTGACAACGAGGTGGAGCATGACCGGGATACAGATATAGACGAAATAATGGAAATTGTAAAAGGGCCGGATTTTCCGACAGGAGGCACCGTGCTTGGCACGGCGGGCATCCAGGAGGCTTACCGGACAGGCCGCGGGAAGATCAAGGTGCGGGCGGTTTCCAATATCGAACCGATGAATAACGGCAAAAACCGGATCGTAGTCACGGAGCTGCCTTATATGGTAAATAAGGCCAGGCTCATTGAAAAAATTGCCGACCTTGTAAAAGATAAAAAAATTGACGGCATTACGGAGCTTAGGGATGAATCAGACCGCCAGGGGATGCGTATCTGTATCGAGCTGCGCAGGGATGTGAATCCAAATATGATCTTAAATTTACTGTACCGCCATACCCAGCTACAGGATACGTTTGGCGTGATCATGATCGCGTTGGTCGACAACCAGCCAAAGACGCTGAATCTTTTGGAGGTATTGAATTATTACCTGCTCCATCAAAAGGAAGTCGTTACAAGAAGGACAAAATACGATCTGAATAAAGCGGAAGAGCGATCTCATATTTTAGAGGGGTTGCTGACGGCTTTAGATTACATAGACGAAGTCATTTCCATTATCCGCGGCAGCCGTACGGCGGCGGAAGCAAAAGGGAAGTTGATGGAGCGTTTCGGGCTGACGGACGCGCAGGCGCAGGCCATCGTAGACATGCGCCTGCGCGCGCTGACCGGTCTGGAGCGGGAAAAAATCCAGGGAGAATATGACGAATTACAGGAAAAAATCGCGTATTTTAAGGCAATTTTATCAGATGAAAAAAAACTCCTCGGCGTTATCCGGGAAGAAATTCTTTTAATCTCGGATAAATACAGCGATGAAAGAAGGACTGCGATCGGCTACGGGGAAAGCGATGTGTCAATGGCGGAAATGATCCCGGTTACCGATATCGTGATCGCGATGACAAAACTGGGCTACATTAAGCGCATGAACGCGGATACCTTCAAAAGCCAGCATCGGGGCGGGCGCGGGATTAAAGGGATGGAGACAATTGAGGATGATTACATCGAAGAATTGTTAATGACGACTTCCCACCATAACCTGATGTTTTTTACAAACAGCGGGCGCGTATACCGCATGAAAGGCTATGAGATACCGGAAGCGGGCCGCACCTCCCGGGGAACCGCGATCATTAACCTGTTACAGCTACAGCCAGGGGAAAAGATCACGGCGGTGATCCCGATCAAGCATTACGGGGAGGGGGATTATTTGTTTATGGCCACCAGAAAAGGCATTGTGAAAAAGACCCCGATTCTGGAATACGCAAATATCCGAAAGACCGGACTTGCAGCTATGAATTTACGTGAGGACGACGAACTAATTGAAGTAAAAAAGACGGACAACCACAAAGACATTATACTTGTCACAAAATTCGGACAATGCATCCGGTTCAGCGAAAAAGACGTACGCAGCACCGGACGTAATTCCATGGGCGTGATCGGCATGAATTTTGCGGAAAACGACGAAGTGATTGGAATGCAGCTAAACACCCAGGGCGAGATGCTTTTGATCGTTTCGGAAAACGGCATGGGAAAGCGTACGCTTATGAGCGACTTTACGACGCAAAACCGTGGCGGAAAGGGCGTAAAATGCTATAAGATCACAGAAAAGACCGGCTATATCGTAGGCGTGAAGGCGGTAAACGAAGATAACGAGATCATGATGATCACGACAGAAGGGATCGTGATCCGTATGCCGGTAAGCGGCATTTCCGTCTTAGGGCGCGTTACCTCCGGCGTGAAGCTGATGAACTTAGAAGGGGACGTTACGGTCGCGAGCATTGAAAAAGTGCGGGAAGCGGCGGTGCCTCAAAAGGATGAGGACACAGAGGAGGTAAATGCAGATCGTAATGACGCGGGACGCAAAAATGCAGAAAATACTGATGCAGAGCGCAAGAATGAGGAAAAAGCGGCGAACGCTCAGGATACGGGAACGGAACCAGAAGATTTTAACAACCAGGATATTAAGCTACAGGAAGCACAGCTACAGGAATTGTTGAATCGGGCGAGAGAAGATAAGGACAGTGAAGATATAGACAGTGCAAAAGATACAGACGGCAAAGATGATATAGATATTGATAAAAATACAGAAAACACAGGGGGCAAATAAATGAGAACGATCCAGACAGATGAAATTATAAAAAATATAAGTGAAATGTGTGTGGAAGCGAATTTATATTTGTCACCAGATACTAAGAACGCGATCCATACGCAGATGGAAAAAGAAAAATCCACACTTGGAAAGCGGGTTTTGACGCAGTTAACAGAAAATATGGAAATTGCCGCAAAAGAACAGGTTCCGATCTGTCAGGATACCGGGATGGCTGTCGTATTTTTAAATATCGGCCAGGAGCTTCATATACAGGGGATCTCATTGGAGGATGCGGTAAACGAAGGAATCCGCAGAGGATACAAGGACGGGTATCTTCGAAAATCCGTTGTAAAAGACCCGATTTTCCGTGAAAACACAAAAGACAATACGCCTGGCATTATCCATTACCGGATCGTGCCGGGAGATAAGCTGGAGATTACCGTTGCTCCAAAGGGCTTTGGGAGCGAGAATATGAGCAAACTATATATGCTAAAGCCTGCGGATGGGATCGAAGGGGTAAAGGAAGCTATTTTAAACGCGGTAAAAGAGGCAGGCCCAAACGCCTGCCCGCCGATGGTAGTTGGAGTCGGGATAGGCGGGGATTTTGAAAAAAGCGCGATTATGGCAAAGGAAGCCTTAACCCGAGATATTTTTACCCATTCTAAGATATCATATGTAAAAGAGCTGGAAGCAGAGCTTTTAGAAAAGATAAACGCTCTTGGGATAGGCCCAGGGGGACTTGGGGGCGTGACAACCGCGCTTGCCGTTCATATCAATACTTATCCGACCCATATCGCGGGGCTTCCAGTTGCGGTCAATATTTGCTGTCACGCAGCCAGGCATGTCACAAGAGTCCTTTAAGCCTAATAAGGAACTGTCCAGAAATAATTAAGTGAAAAAACAATATTGAAAAACAATTTAGGAAAATAAAATTAGTAAATTATATTTTTAGAAAGGATCGGTCATGGAAAAGCATATACACACGCCTATCACAGAAGAAATTACAAAAGATTTAAAGGCCGGGGATTATGTATATCTGTCCGGCACGGTCTATACGGCGCGGGACGCGGCGCATAAGCGGATGGAGGAAGCTTTGGATAAAGGGGAAAGTCTTCCCATAGATATAAAAGACGCGGCGATTTATTATATGGGGCCTTCACCTGCCAGAAAAGGCCAGGTCATAGGCTCCGCAGGCCCTACGACCGCCAGTCGTATGGATAAGTATACGCCAAGGCTTTTGGATATGGGGCTAAAGGCGATGATCGGAAAAGGAAAGCGTTCGAAAGAAGTGACAGACGCGATCGTGCGCAACCGGGCGGTGTATCTTGCAGCAGTTGGCGGCGCTGGCGCGCTGATCTCGAAATGCATTAAAAAGGCGGAAGTGATCTGTTATGACGATCTTGGAACGGAAGCGGTGCGTAAGCTTGAAGTAGAAGATTTTCCAATGGTGGTTGTAATTGATGCTTTCGGAAATGATTTTTATAAGAAAAATTCCGCGATATAACCTCCTTTAAGTTCTTTCGAACCTGTTAAATCTGGCATCTGCACATAATCGGGCGCTCCGCTCATCGACTGTGAGATGCGCTCATTCATGCAGGCATGATTCGCCTATCTTACAGCTGATGGCTGAACTGTAAAAAAAATGAAAAAATTTTAAAATACCGCTTGACAAATAAAAAAAAAGATTGTAGAATAGCTTTTGTTGTGACGCAGATAAATAAAGCTTCATAAAATATTACAAAAGATATTAATAGGTAAGAACTTTGGAGAAGTACTCAAGTGGCCGAAGAGGTGCCCCTGCTAAGGGTATAGGTCGGTAATCCCGGCGCGAGGGTTCAAATCCCTCCTTCTCCGTTTTATCACTTGAAAATTTGAAAAAAATAAATTTCAAAAAAATAAAAAAGTTCTTGACAAACAAAAAATAAAGTGATAAGATATCAGAGTTGCTGTTGCAACACAGAAAGAGCTACAGAAAAGAAATCAGCTACAGAAAAGAAATCAGCTACAGAAAAGAAATCAGCTACAGAAATATGAGCTGAATAACAAAGTTATGAAAAAGCACATTGATAACTGAACAGTGAAATAACCTTGAAAGATTCATAAACGAGTTCGTTC
>CANDMI010000062.1 GCA_947385775.1 uncultured Eubacterium sp.
CTGCTTACTCCGTTCTCCCCAGCTCTGCTGGGGGCTTAATGGATTTTCAGTTATTAGCGCATTTTGCCGGCAGCCTGTCCAACTCATAATACCCCGTTGTTTTCATACCGCATATGTCAAAAACATTTTCCTTTAGGTATTGGTCAAAATACATACCCGTTGTTTTTTCTATAATCATTGCAAGCAGGACATACCCTGTATTATTATACTGGAATTTTTCTCCTTTCGGATACATCCAATCAGCTGCAATATTCCTACTGCAACAAATACTTTTCCCGCTGAAGCGCTTGCAAATTTTGTTTCTCTTGTGTTAGAAATTTCATTTTGCAAATCTGCAAACCCATTTTCTCTTTCATATAAAACTTTACCATTATGAACAATATATATATATATATTTCCCCTAAAGTTTACATCTATCATTTCTTTTAAACCCATTACAATCTTCCTCCAATCTACCAATTTATTTCTTCAATTATATCACTTTCATTCTCCATTTTCCAAAAAATATAGGGCATAGCAACGCCCATATTTCTTATCGTTCCAACGATTTTTCTATTCTGTATTTCTGTCCTTTCAAATCGTCATACTTTTTTATGAAAAATGTAGCGTTCACACGTCCTGCCACCGTCAGATAGCCCTGCTTCTGCATTTCTGCGTTCAGTTCCCTTACAACAAATCCCCTCTCCAAGCGTCTCCCTTTCCATAAATGTAACCCCCGCATACCCCGCCCCTTTTATACCGCGCCTTCTTTAAAAACATCTTGGTTACAGTTCAGCCCAGGACTTTGCATTTACTGCAAAGTCCGTATAATAAAGTAAAGGTTGTAGGAATCTGGCTCTTTGCCAAAAACAAACTTCCAATGAGCCGGATTCCGTTACAGTGAAGCCAAAGGCTGAACTGTAACACACCTTGAAAAACACCTCTCAAAATCTCCTTGAATTTATAAAGGTTTTATGTATAATAGAAAGAAGTGCCAATAAAAATATGCAAATATGAGGATTAAAAAATGATAAGTGCAAACAACGTAACCCTACGGGTAGGCAAGAAAGCCTTATTTGAAGATGTAAACATTAAGTTCACGCAAGGGAACTGCTACGGCCTGATCGGGGCAAATGGCGCTGGCAAATCAACTTTTTTAAAAATTTTATCTGGAGAGCTGGAGCCGACCAACGGGGACATTTCCATTACGCCGGGCGAACGTCTGTCTTTTTTAAAGCAGGACCATTTCCAGTATGACGAATACACGGTGTTGGACACGGTCATCATGGGCAATAAGAGACTCTACAACATCATGAAGGAGAAAGACGCGCTTTACGCAAAAGAGGACTTTAACGACGACGACGGGATACGCGCCAGTGAGCTGGAGGCGGAATTTGCGGAAATGGACGGCTGGAACGCCGAGGCCGACGCCGCTTCTTTATTAAACGGCCTAGGGATCTCGACCGAGGAGCATACCGCCATTATGAAAAACCTGCAAGGCGCCCTGAAGGTGAAAATCCTGCTTGCGCAGGCTCTATTTGGAAACCCGGACATCCTGCTTTTGGACGAGCCGACCAACCACCTAGACCTGGACGCGATCGCATGGCTGGAGGAATTTTTGATCAACTTTGAAAATACGGTCATCGTCGTATCCCATGACCGCTATTTCCTGAATAAAGTCTGCACGCACACCGCGGACATTGACTATGGGAAAATACAGCTGTACGCCGGAAACTATGATTTCTGGTATGAATCCAGCCAGCTTTTGATCAAGCAAATGAAGGAAGCGAACAAAAAGAAGGAGGAAAAGATCAAAGAGCTTCAGGAATTTATTTCCCGCTTTTCGGCGAACGCTTCCAAATCCAAGCAGGCGACTTCCAGAAAGCGCGCGCTTGAAAAAATACAGTTAGAAGAAATAAAGCCTTCCAGCCGCAAATACCCTTACATCGATTTCCGCCCGCAGCGCGAGATCGGAAACGAGGTGCTGATCGTGGAGGACATCAGTAAGACGATCGACGGCGTAAAGGTATTAGACCATGTATCGTTTGTAATGGGCCACGACGATAAGATCGCGTTTGTCGGGAGCAACGAGCTGGCAAAGACCGCCCTGTTCCAGATACTTGCCGGGGAAATGGAGCCGGACGAAGGCAATTACAAATGGGGCGTGACCACAAGCCAGTCCTATTTTCCAAAGGACAACACGCAGATCTTTGACAACGACCTGGTCATCACCGACTGGCTGACGCAGTATTCCGAGATCAAGGACGCGACTTATGTTCGTGGTTTCCTGGGCCGGATGCTGTTTGCAGGGGAAGACGGGATGAAGAAAATGAAAGTCCTCTCCGGCGGGGAACGGGTGCGCGTGCTGCTTTCCCGCATGATGATCGAAGGCTCTAACGTGTTAATCTTTAACGAGCCGACCGACCACCTGGATATGGAAGCCATTACCGCTTTAAATAACGGGATGATGAAATTTCCAGGCGTTATTTTATTTTCCTGCCGCGACCATCAGGTCGTGCAGACCACCGCAAACCGGATCATTGAATTTTTGCCAAACGGCACGATGATCGATAAGGTGACGACCTATGACGAATATCTGGAGAGTGACGAAATGGCAAGAAAGCGCCAGGTTTATTCGATGTCGGAAAGCGACGCTTCGGACAACTGATGCACGCAATCGGGCAGGAAGCTTCCTTCCCCTGCCCGCGCGCCGGGCGCCCGTCAGCTTCTGCTGACAGATTTCACTTGGGGGCCGTGCGCATAAGAAAACACCCACAGCGCGGGGCATTGAATCATGACATGCCCCAAACTGTAGGTGTTTTCTTTTTTTCCGCAATTTGATTTTTGACCTGATTTTTAGTTTGATTTTCGGCCTGATTTTTTGCTTGACTTTTAGTTTCATATTTATTTGGCTTAATAATAGCCGTCCCACATTCCGCCCTGGTTATAGGCGCTGCTGTAATAGCCGCCTTTTGCGTAGGTATTGGCCCTCGACGCTTCCGCGCCCGCGCGATACTCTAATACAGCCGCCTGGGATTTTACGCTATACGCAAAAGAACCAGCTTTATTAAATAAAGATTTTACTTTATCCATATCTGCCGATTTGAATTTATCCGCGTCGATCGAAAGCTGGTTATCCTTGCCGATGGAAATCCCCGCTTCTTCTAAGGAAGCCCGATACATATAAGCGCTGTTCGTCATGCTTTTAGCCGCGTTTTTGACATTATTTGAGCCAGCCTTGCCCGCTGCTTTTACCGTATCGTTATAATCGTCCACAAAGCTTTTCACTGCCTTGTAAATCTGATCAACGTCATAGCCTGTGGTCTTTTTTCCATCCTTGCCTGTCTTTGTCACTTCCTGGAACACGGAATCGCTTCCGGTCTTTAAAAGATCCGACGCTGAATCCTGCAAGTCGTTCGCCGACTTTTTAATGTTGCTAAGCACAGGCGTTGTGTCTTTTGAAATGGAATTGGTCAGACGGTTTCGATCCTCCGCTATGCTGTAACCTTTTTTCACTGGCTTGTCGCTTTCCTCCAGCTTTGAAAAATAAGCCGTCATCAGCTTTTTATAGCTCCCGCTGCGGATCATGTTGTAATCCGAAAGCGAGGAAGCAAGGCCGCCAAACGGCGAAAAGCTGCTGGATGAAGACCTGGAAAAAAATGGATTGAATGAATAATTTCCGGATACTCCAAACATAAAATCACTCCTTTGAAATCATGGATATCCATGTCCGAATGTTGCATGTTTACAGTTACATGAAATATATCGGCTTTCACACATGTGAAATTTATTTTATGAAGCCGCCATTCATGACACTGATACGTCCATTCAATACAAATTTTTATATATTCTCAATCTGCCAGTCGATCGGCTCCACTCCGTTTTCCTGCAAAAACGCGTTCGCCTGGCTAAAATGCCTGCATCCGAAAAATCCGCGATACGCGGACAGCGGGCTTGGATGCGGCGCTTTTAAGATCAAATGCTTCGGATTATGCAGCATCGGGATCTTGCTCTGCGCAGGCCGTCCCCAGAGCATATAGACGATCGGCCGATCCTGGGCGTTGACCGCTTGAATGATCGCGTCGGTAAAATACTCCCAGCCCTTTCCCTGGTGGGAATTGGCCTGGTGCGCGCGCACCGTAAGCACGGTGTTTAATAAAAGCACGCCCTGCTTGGCCCATTTTTCCAAATAGCCGTTGTTTGGGATATAACAGCCCAGATCGTCTGACAATTCTTTGTAAATGTTTTGTAACGACGGCGGAATGTCCTTTTGCTGCGGCAACACGGAAAAGCTTAGCCCATGCGCCTGGTTTTCATTATGATAAGGGTCCTGACCTAAGATCAGCGCCTTCACTTCGGACAACGGCGTTAAATGCAGCGCGTTAAAAATATCATCCGACGGCGGATAGATCACATGCTTACTGTATTCCTCTTTCACAAACTGATACAGATCCCTGTAATACGGCTTTTTAAACTCGGCCTGCACTGCGGGATACCAGTCGTTTTGAATCATTCCCATGTTGTTTTCCTCTTATGTATCTTGATTTACGCCGACATCTTCTATATACGGACCAAAACGCCCCTGTCAGCCAGATATTTTTTTAAATCCAAAATTTCAAGCTCTTTATAATGGAATAAAGAAGCCGCTAACGCGGCATCCGCCCCGCCCTGGGTCAGGGCCTCGTAAAAATGCTCCTTCGTCCCCGCTCCGCCGGAGGCGATGACCGGTATGCCGACATTTTCCGCAATCGTCCTAGTCAGAGGCAGATCGTAGCCCGCCTTTGTGCCGTCGCAGTCCATGCTCGTTAACAAAATTTCCCCGGCTCCGAGTTTTTCTGCCCGTATCGCCCACTCTACCGCGTCAAGCCCGGTATCGACGCGTCCGCCGTTTTTATAAATATTCCAGCCGCCGTCCGCTCTTTGCCTTGCGTCGATCGCCACGACGACGCACTGGCTTCCAAATTTATCCGCCGCTTCGCTGATAAGCTCCGGCCGGTTAATCGCCGCGGAATTGATCGAGATCTTATCCGCGCCTTCCCGAAGCAGCGCCTTAAAATCTTCCACCGTGCGGATGCCGCCCCCTACGGTAAATGGGATAAACACGCGCTCCGCCACCCTGCGCACCATATCCACGACGGTTTTTCTCGCGTCGACGGAAGCCGTAATGTCCAAAAAAACAACCTCGTCCGCTCCCGCTGCGTCATAAGCGGCGGCCGCCTCCACCGGGTCGCCCGCGTCTTTTAAATTTACAAAATTAACGCCCTTTACGACGCGGCCATGGTCCACATCCAGGCAGGGTATGATACGTTTTGTCAGCATGTTGCGTCTCCTTCTAAATACCAATAAAATTTTGCAGCATCTTAAGCCCCGGCGCGCTGCTTTTTTCCGGATGGAACTGGCAGGCGAACAGATTGCCCCGCTCCACCGAAGCGTGGATGCAAACGCCATATTCGGTCGTTGCTTTTACGCTTTGTACGTCCTTCGCCTTTAAATAATAAGAATGCACAAAATAAACGTACGGATCCTCGATACCCTGAAACAGCCTGCCCTCGTTTTGCAAAGAAAGCGCGTTCCAGCCGATATGCGGGATCTTTAACCCCGGCGCGTCCGGAATCCTTACAATGCTTCCTTTTAAAATCCCAAGCCCTTCGACTCCCCCGTTTTCTTCGCTTCCTTCAAACAATAACTGTAGCCCAAGGCAGATCCCAAGAAACGGTTTGTTTTGCTCCACCGCTTCATAAACGGCTTTATCCAGCTCATATTTTTTCAATTGCGCCATAGCGCTGCCAAAGGAGCCAACGCCAGGCAGGATTACCCGGTCCGCACGAAGGATAACGTTTCGATCTCTCGTCGTGACCGCCTCGTCGCCTAATCTTTGCAGCGCCTTTTCCACGCTTTTGATATTTCCAGCATCATAATCAATGATTGCCGTCATATGTATCCCCTTTCGTTTACGCCACCGCCTCGTACAAACCCAGCTTTGACATGATCTCATGCAAACGAAGCGTGTATTCGCTGCGCTTTTGTATTTTATAGAGCTTTCTTGCGGTCCTCTTGCTGACATTGAACTGGTCGCTTAAAAGCGTCCCAAGCTGGCTTTCCATTTCAGACAGCTGCTTTGTCATGCTCCATTCCTCCGCGTCCTTTTCATGGATCTGGCATCTGCCAATCCCGCGGATCAGCGCATCCAGCGCCATTTCATACTGCTTTTGCTCCATCAGGGCCGTATACGCGTCCAGTTCCATCTGCACGCCCGCAAGCGCGGCTGTGGCATGATAAAGATCTTCGTCCGCTTTTTTTATTTTCACGCCCTGAAGCTTTTCATACGCCGTCACGTAATCCCCTTTATCGAACGCTTCCTTTGACTGGTTGACGGTGGAAAAATATCCAAGCGCCGACGTGCCTAAAAAGACGATCGCCATAATGGAAAATGCCAACACCCACATAACCGTAACCGGCCCCTTTGGCAATGGCGGCTCCTTTGGCAGCTCTTTCTTTTTTTTCGGTTTTTTTTCTTTCTTTGGCTTGCTTGCCTTTTTTGCGGCCTTTTCCGCTTTCGCCGCGTCTTTTTCCTGTTTTTTAAGCTCGGCTTCTTCTTTCTTCTTTTGTTTTTTAAGCTCTTTTTCTTCCTTCTTTTTCGCTTTTAACGCCTCCGGGCTCATATTCGCTGGATGGTCTTCTCCAAGCTTCGCCTTTTCCGCCGCGATCTCTGCCGCCAGTTCCGGATTTAATTCTTCCGCGGAGCCAAATAAAACACGGGATATTTTTGCAAAAATGCTGTTTGGATTTTTTTCTCTTTTTTTCTTCTTTCCCGCGCTCGCATCCGGAGCCGCGGATTCATCATACGCAAAATCCGGCCCCATGGAAAACGGGTCTTGTTCCATAACCTTTTCGGCTTCCTTAGGCTCTAACAGGCTGATGGAATCCTCTTTCTCGTTTCCCTCTCCTGCCAAAAGCGCGGATATCTGATCCTGATCCAGGCTGCCTGCATTTTCCGTATTTGCTGTATTTTCC
Source organism: uncultured Eubacterium sp. (assembly GCA_947385775.1). Taxonomy (GTDB): domain Bacteria; phylum Bacillota; class Clostridia; order Lachnospirales; family Lachnospiraceae; genus Eubacterium_J. The sequence continues at coordinate 6,994 of CANDMI010000062.1, forward strand.
GCGCTGCCATCATTTTCCACAAAATTTTCAAGCTGCGTTAACACATCGTCAGATTCGTTTAAAATATCATCCAAGCTTGGCCCGTCGTCCTCCTGCGTCGGCGCGCCGGAACTTAACGCCGGCTCTTCTGTCTGCATCTGCGTCAGCTGCTCGTCCAAGCCTTCATCCAGCTGTACGGTTTCTAGGGACTGTGGCTGCGCCTGGGTCGCAATATCGTCCCCCATTCCCTCTGGCGGCGCATCCGACATATCAGAAAAAATATCTTCAAGCCCCTCGAACCCGTCCGGAGCTGACACTGGCTCTTGCTGCGTCGGCATATCAATCGACGCATCTTCAAACGCCGCGGTCGCGTCCATGTCAAGATCCACGTCCGCGTCCTCCTGCGGCATGTCCGGCATATCGGAAAAATCGCTTAAAATGTCATTTAGATCGGCGTCCATATCCGCATAGTCCGTCTCGGATCCCAACGAGGTTCCTTCTGAAATTTCTTCTGGAATGCCCTCATATTCATCTTCGCTATCTTGCATTTCGCCCCTTAATTCCCGCTCAAAATCCCGCATAAAATCGTCATCCGAGCCGCCGTCTTGCATATCCTCTTCAAACTCCTTTAAAAAATTGTCTTCGCGTATCTCATCTAACGCGCTTTGTGTTTTGGGCGGAAGATTGTTCTGTGTTTGATAAGATTGTTTGAGTGATTCCCGGTTCTGCTCGAAATCATCGTCAAACTGGCTTAGGGTGTCAGTTACAGACGTAAGCAGATTGTCCAGATAATCTTCATTCCTGCTCATTCAAATGCCTCCTTTATCATAAATAGGGGTTCGCAAAGCAAAATAACCACCCGTTAAGCCTGTCTATTTTCCTAACTATACACAAAACCATCTTGAAAACGCGCCGTTTTCAATTTTGCTATGTACACTTAAAAAAACATCCTGCGCTTACCAGGCAGCTATTTGCATTCGCCGTATTTCTGGAAAGTTATCCAATGTTCTTATCAATCAGACCGTCAATCGCTTCAACTAAACGACCAATTTCAGGCTTTGTAAGCTGTGCGTCTGCACCAAGCGCTTCTCCTTTTCTCCTCATTTCATCGTTTACAAGGGATGAAAAGATGATCAATGGAATCTGCTTTAAGACATCATCCGTCTTAACCAGCTTTGTCAGCCGATGCCCGTCCATAAGCGGCATCTCAATATCCGTGATGATGCAATGCACCTTATCTATCACCTTGCCCGCGTTTTTATATTCCACAAGCTTATCCCACGCCTCTTTGCCATTCATGCACATTGTGATATTCACATATCCAGCTTTTTTCAGGCTGTCCGTAATCAATTTCCCAAGCAATGGGGAATCCTCTGCTACAAGAATCGGGGAATTGCTCCTGTCTCTTTCCCCTAACGCTTCTATATCAGATACTTTCAGTCCCGTCTCTGGGCTGATGTCAGTTACGATTTTCTCAAAGTCAAGAATTACAACAAGCTTATCCTCCAGCTTAATGACGCCGGTAGACACGCCGCCATTGGAAGACCCGTCTTTTTCTGTATTAATCGTAGAATCTGGCTTGATAATATCTGCCCAGGAAACCCTGTGGATACCAATTACCTGGTCTACATGGAATGCGATGTTCAGCTTATTGAAGTTCGTAATGATAAACAACCCCTCATTGTCCGAAGGCTCAAGCCCCAGGCATTTTTTCAGGCTTATCACCGTGATCATCGTATCACGCGGCATAAAAATCCCTTCTACGCTGTTGTGCGCATTCGGAATCGGCGTGATCGGCTGATATGTAAGGATTTCACGAATTTTCGCAACGTTAATCCCATAATGATTGCCACCCAATGTAAACTCTAACACTTCCAGCTCATTCGTTCCGTTCTCTAACAGAATGTTTGTATCCATACCTATCTCCTCCTGAAGCCATATTCAAATTAAATACAGTATATCACATTATAGACCAAAATCCTATTTATTTTTTTATTTTTTTATGATTATTGAAAAAAAGCTCTTCTTTTTCAATGCACAAACCTACGCTTACAGCTTTACAAGGGAAACGGAATCCCCGGCTGTGACCTCAAGCTCCATGCTTTTGACCTGTTTTAGCTTCCCTTTTTGCACCTGGAAGATCAAAACCGCCTTTTGCTTTCCGCCCGCCTTGATCTTTCCCTGGAAAGTGCCAAGGTCATTCAAAAGGATCGTCGTGTCCGCGGAAACGCTTAATTTATCGTTTATATTCAGCCGAAACGCCGGCATTTTGGAGAGGATGTCGCATTTTACGGTTTTATTCCCATTGTTTGCCAGATCAAAATACAGCACCAACAGTTCATTCCCGCGATTCGCCGACACCATAAAGCTGTCCGTTTCCGTATAAGCGGAAGAAACCTCATATTTTTTGTATACCGCGTTGATCCCTCCAAGCTTTAACGCCTGATTTAAGGACACATACTGCTTTTGCGGCGTATTGGGATCTTCCTGTTTTGGCTGGTTTTGCGCCTGTTCCTTTTGCTGTAGCTTTTCTAATTCCTTTTGCTGTTTTTCCTGCTCCTGTTTTTGCTTTTCCTCTTCCTTTTCCAGCGCCATTTGTTTTTCCAATGCCGCAACGTCCTGGATTCCCTCCGGCTGCCTTTTATTAAATTTTGTAACCGCATAAGCGGAATAATACACGACCGCCGCCCGCTCCGAATCAGTCAGCTCATATGCCTGCCCACAGCCACAGGCGGATACGGAAACCGCAAGCGCAAGCGCGCCCGCCGCCAATTTTTTCTTCTTCATCTGCTTACTCCCATGCCCCGTTTGCTGTCAATTCCTTACAATTTTGTGGATATTGCCTAAGAATACCCTGCATATCTTCTATGTTAACATTTTTTCGACGATTAAGCAATGCTTTCTTCATTTTTTATGTCAAGTTCCATCCAAAATTCCACGCCTCCATCACGGTTAAAAACGCCGCACTGTCTGTGCAAAGAATCCATAATGGCTTTTACAATGGAAAGCCCGATCCCGCTTCCGCCATATTCCCTCGTCCTCGCCTTATCCACCTTATAAAATTTGATCCAGACCTTTTCCAGATCTTCTTTTGGAATCGGATCTCCGGTATTAAAGACGCTGACCCGCACGCAATCTTCTTTTATCGTATAAAAAATGTCAATCCGCTTTTCATACATCGCATAGTGGATCGCATTGCTTAGATAATTGGTGATCACTTCTTCGATTTTAAATTCATCCGCCCATACGTACATCGGCGCGCTTTTGTCAAAACGGATATCCACCCCGCTTTGCTGTATTAATATGGAAGACGCGCTGATGATGCCGCAGATAAGCTCGGTTAAATCAAACCGCTCCACTTGCAGGGCCTCCCCTCCAAATTCCAGGTGGTTTAATGTCAGAAGCTTTTTTACCATCTTATTCATTTTATCCGCTTCATCCATAATGACCTCGCAGTAAAAGTCCCTGCTTTGCGCGTCGTCATTGATGCATTCCTTAAGTCCTTCCGCGTACCCCTGTATCAGCGCAAGCGGCGTTTTTAACTCATGAGACACGTTCGACAAAAACTCCTTTCGCATTTCATCGACCTGCGTCTTTTTCTCATTATCCCGCATAAGCTCCGCATTCGCGCTCTTTAAATCAGAAATCGTCTGCTCAAGCTTTGCGGACATCTGGTTCATATGCTCCCCAAGGTAATCGATCTCATTTTTATTTTTTCTGGAAACCGTGTATTTCGCTTCAAAGTCCAGCTCCGTCATCCGTTTGGACAATTCTGTAAGCTCTAGGATCGGGTTTGTGATCCTGTGCGTGACGATGCTTGCTAAAATCCCGCCCGCCACGATCGCGATCGAACCGATCATAAATAAAAACCGGTTGGTCAGGCTGCTGCTTTCATGGATGCTCTCTAAGGCGCTCCTTGCCATCACAAGTTTCCCGTCGGAAAGCGTCCCCCACATCACAAGGTAATCCGAATCCATTCGCCGGTCTTTTAGCTTCAATATCTGGTAGCCGTCTCCGGAGGCGACGGTGGAGGCGGACGGGTCTGTCGTGCTTAGCAGCACGTCCAAAAAGCGGCCAAGCATCGTCTTGTTGTCGTTTACAGAAGACCGCACAATGGTATAATCGGAATTTATGATGATCATCGTTAAATTCCCATTCACGCAAAGCCGCTCAAATTCTATATCAAATTCGCTGCTTTCCAGGCTTTGGGACTGCGCCGCCGCATCGACCTTTTGATAGCTTCTGGATAGGATCTTCGCTTTATTCCATATATAAAACCTGCCTAAAAACAACGTGTTTAAAATCCAGCACAGCAAGACCGTGCCAGCCACCAAAGCGATCATAATAAGCGTGACCTGCCTGGTAAGCGAATATCGATCGCTTTTTTTATTCTGACGGTTCAAATTTATACCCCATTCCCCAGATCGTCTTAATATACTCCCCTTTTGCGCCCATTTTCGAGCGCAGCTTCTTTACATGGGTGTCGATCGTCCTTGCGTCTCCAAAATAATCGTAATTCCATACGTTATTTAATATCTTTTCCCGAGACAGCGCGATCCCCTGGTTTTGCACAAAATAAGACAAAAGCTCAAATTCCTTATAGCTTAGTTCAACGCGTTCTCCATCCACCGTGACCAGGTGCGCCGCCTTATCGATGTGGATGCCGGCAACGTCAAGAGCCTGCCCGTCCGAAAGCTTATTGGAACGGCGCAAAATGGCCTCCACCCTCGCCACAAGGATCCTTGGGCTAAAGGGCTTTGCGATATATTCATCCACGCCTAGGTCAAAGCCTAAAAGCTCGTCGCTTTCATCCCCCTTCGCCGTCAGCATGATGATCGGAACCTTTGAATTTTCCCGTATTTCTTTACAGACCTCCCATCCATTGAGCTTTGGCATCATCACGTCTAAGATAATAAGCGCAATGTCCTTTTGGCTGTAAAATAGATCTAAAGCCGCTTCCCCGTCCCCGGCTTCTAACACTTCAAAGTTCTGCTTCACTAAAAAATCCCGGACGAGCTTTCGCATCCTGCTTTCGTCGTCTACGACTAAAATTTTAAGCTTATCCATTTTCCCTCCAAGCCACCGAAACCCCCTGTTTTATTCCTCATCCGCCATCGTGTCAAATTTTAAATCCATCATCTGCTCCTCTTCCCGGACGATCTGCTCTCTCTTTGTCAATTCCTGCTCCCATTTCGCGTAGCGGTCCTGCAATTTTTTCTCATAATTTAAGATCGTCGTCTGGTCGCTGGATAGCGCGATGCCAAACATCACTGCAATGGTCAGCGCCAAAACCAGGTTTACAAACAAAGAGATCTGAAACTTCCTGCGCTCGCCCTTTACCCGCTGCCGTAAGCGCTGCGCGACTCCCATCGCGTCGTTTACCTTTAAATCGGAAGCGACCGGCACCGCGCCAACCTCCTTATTTTCAATGCTCGGGTTTGAAATCAGATATTCCTGCAATTCCCGCAAATACGCATACCCAACCGGCGTTTGAAACGTTTTTTGCGCCAACAGCCTTTGATAAACGCGTAAAACCTCTTTCGGGTTTGACATATCGGTTTTGGATTTGACATATCGGACGCCTTCGACTTCTTTTGCCGCCTGCTTTGCCATATTTTCATCTGTAAAAGAAAATCCTTCCACTACCATTTCTTTTTCCCTCAAGAATGCCCCCTGCATTCCATAATATAAAAATTCGCGCCATCCTTTTCACGAATGCAAAATTCCTGCTGCAAAAACAGCCTTTCATCCGATTCCAGGCGCATTTTCACTATCTGCGCGTCACCAGAAAATAAAAACAGCCTGCCCCGCTCTTTTATAAGCTCATGGGCTTTGTCAAAAAATCCTTCGTAAAGGGCTTCTTGCTCCTGCTCCGTCTTTTGCCCCAAAGGAGGCATGTCCGCCCATATTTCATCAAATGGATGGGAACTGGTAAATTCAAAAATATCCCGTTTTATGAAATGGATGTTCATATGGGCGATCCCGGCATTTTCCCTCGCGCCCGCGATCGCCTCTCCAAAGCTGTCCACCCCATAGGACGAATGCACAGGCAGCGCGTAAAGCCGCTCTATCGCAAGCGTCCCGGTGCCGCAAAACGCGTCTAAAATATCCGCGTCATCCGTAAGCCAGTTAGAAGCAAGCTCTACCAAAAGCGCGGCGATCGTCGGATGCATCGAATGCGCCGTCGTGTACTTTCGATAGGAAAACCGTTTCATTGGGATCGTATATAGCTTCATGCAAGGATAAAAGCCGCCGTTTCGGTTTTCGATCAGCCGAATCTCGACTTCGTAATGCTCCGCGGAGTTTAAGAGCCTCTGCTTTGTCTTTTGCTCGATCTCGGCTGCAAGCTTTTTGATAAAACTGCTTTTTTTATCCGCCGGCATCGAGGTTTTCATTTCAATCCGAAAATAGAACTGCCCGTCCCCTTCATGCACCCGTTTTAACAGTCCATAAATATCCGCCCGCGTAAGCTCCTGGGCGATAGCGACCGGGTTTGGGCGCAGATTTTTATTACATCGGAACGTAAACAGCAATTCCCGAAACGTCCGTATTTTTAACGCTTCCTTTAAATCCCCCGCCATTACCTGCACGCCCATTGGGATGATCTTTACCGCCCCGTTTTCGATCTGAACCGCCGTCGTATCCTGGTAATTTTTTAGCGTCGTTAAGATAAAGTCAAGCGGCAGCTGGTATCCGGTGAATTTATGGCTGCTCGCCCCGCCGTTATAGCGCACGACCAACCTGTGAAGCTCTTTTCGCTCTTCCAATATATGCTTTTGCTCCTCCGGCTTAGGCGTATAGTCGCACAGCTCTTTATAGCGATGCTTTAATTTTTTTTCATAAGCCCTGCAATCCAGCTTTTGCATCGCGCAAAGATACGCGCTTTTTACAAACATCTGCGTCTCTTTTACATATGCGTCCCATAATTTCTCAATGCTTTCCTGGCTCTGCAAAAGCCCTAAAACAAGCGCCGCGTTTTTTCGCACTTTCGCGTCTTCGTCTTCTAAAAAGGACGCAATCAGCTCATCATCCTCTGTCATAGACAGATAAGTGTCCAGTGCGCCTTCTTCTTTTAACATCTGCTTTAGTTCAATTAGGTTCGTGCGGACTTCCCTGCCCTGCTGTAAGGCTTCATAAACTTTTTGCATACTTTCCTCCCTTGATCGTGTAATGTCTTTATATAATCGCTTTTAAAGCGGATCGAAAACGCCGCTATTTTTCTTCGCTGGCCCATTGCTTTAACACTTCCACTAATTTCTCGTTTTCCTCACGGCTTCGCACCGCGACACGGTAAAATCCTTCGGATAAGCCTTCGAAATTGCCGCAATCCCTAAGCATGATCCCTTTCATAACGCTATATGCGTGCAGTCCCGGACGGCTTTTAAAAAAGATAAAATCCGCCGCCCCTTTCGCGTCTAAAATCCCGTCTATTTCCCGCATCTGGCTAAGCAGCCATTGCCGCTCGATGTCCATCCGCTTTGCGCTTTCTTCTATAAACTCCCGCTCTTTTGTGCAGGCGATCCCCGCGCACTGGGCGACCTTCGAGACGACCTGCAATATCGTGGAACGCATTTTTTGAATCACATCCTCGTCCGTGCAGATCCCATACCCCAACCGGATACCCGGAAGCGCGAACATATTGGTAAAGGATTTTACTAAAAACAGATTGCCGCTTGCCTCCTTTGACTTAAGCGAAAAACTGTCCGCTTCTTTTACAAACCCAAGCAGACATTCATCTAAGATCAAACGAGCATGGGTCTTTTCACACTGGCGCAGCGCCTTTTCCAAAAACCCCCTGTCGTAAAGCACGGTGGCGGGATTTGTTGGATTACACAAAAACACAACGTCGATCTCGTCGGTAATGCGGCTGCAAAAATCCTCTTTAATCACAAAGCCTTCGGATTCTTTTGTATAATAATATTCGATCTCACACTGAACCATAGAAAGCGCTCGGATATATTCTTCAAATCCCGGAGCCGGAATCAACGCCTTGCGGGGTTTTTGCGCATTCAAAAAGCTTCTGACCACCTCTGACGCTCCATTGCCGCAAAATATATGCTCTGGCTTTACGCCTTCAAATTCCGCGATATGCTCTTCCAATGTGCCTTCGTTTTCTTGCAAAAAACGCATTGCCGCGACCAAGCCGCTCCTTGCCGCCTGCATCACAGGCTCCGGGATTCCCAGGAAATTTATTGTTGCAGAAAAATCAATACAGTCATTTTGAAAAAACATGTTCTCCCCGTGCTGTAACATCCTTTGCTCCTTTCCACGCAACCAAGCAAATGCCGACTTTTGTATATATGATGAGTATATCATAACAAAAAAGCCAAGTCTACGATTAATTCAAAATGTCAGACGGTTCAGGTTAAAACCGCATCCTCTCCACAAAAAGCTCCTGGAACCTTTCGTCCTTTGCAAGCTGCACCGTTTGGTTTTTTTCCACGATCCCTTTAAAAAAATCCCCATCCGCACCCTTACGCTCCTTCGCCATTTCTTTCAAAAACGCCGCCGCGCCCTTTAAACTCGCATTCCCGCAGGATACGATCTTTTCTTTCCATTCCAAAGGAAAAAGCCCGACCTCGGCCGCTGTGTCCTTTGGCAGATAATGCCCAAAGCCGCCGGCTAAATACACATGCGCCGCCTGATCGAGTCCCAGTTCTTTTCCAAAGCGCTCCTTGCAAAAACGGGAAAACAGCGTTTCCACCCCGGCGCGCACCGCCGCTTTCGCAAGCTGGATTTCCCGGATGTCCGCCTGCGTAAGGCAAATCTCGCTTCCATCCTTATTTTTGGCAAGGGTGAATCCCCGTTCAAAAAGCTCTGGCGCAAGCAGCCCGCCGTCGTCTAAAAGCCCCTCTTTTCTTAAAGCCGCCACCGCCGATAACGCGCCGCTCCCGCATATGCCGCAGGGCTTTTTTTGACCGACGGTCTGGACACGCGCCCTGTTGTATAAAAACGAAACGCTTGCGATCGCGCCTGGGGACGCAGGCATCCCGCAGCTTAAACCCGCTCCTTCAAACGCCGGGCCCGCGGGCGCGGAGGCGGTCATAAAGCCCTCTTTATTTCCCACCGCCATCTCCCCGTTTGTCCCAAGATCCAAAAAACAGGAAACCTGCGTTCCAGGCGTATCCAAAAAGCCGCTGCTGTATAAACCCGCCGTAATATCCGCCCCCACAAACGCGGATAAGCCTGGCAGCAGGCAGACAATGCTGTCTTTGCACATATCTAAATCCCAAAAAAGCTCTCGAAACGTAAGGCTCTCCTGCTTTAAATTGACCGGCTCAAAGGGCGCCTGGCCAAGCTTTTTACAGGAATACCCCCGAAGCAAATGAAGCATCGCCGTATTGCCCGCAATGGCAATCTTTGAAATACGCGCCTTTGGCGAAACGGGAAGCTTTCGCATACGAGCGCAAAGCGACCGGAATAGCCGCGCCAGATCCCCGCAAACGCATTCCCGAAGGCGTTCTGCCAATCCATCATTCGCCGCCTGGATACGTGAGAGCACGTCCGCCCCATACGCCCGTTGGGAATTGACCGCCGACTCCTGCGCAAGAATGTTTCCCCCATCGTCTAACAGCGCCGCCGCGATCGTCGTGCTGCCTAAATCCACCGCGATTCCAAGCTCCATCTGACCTTCCATGCCGCCCGCAGACGTGTCATCAAAAGGCAGATTTAACGTCTGCATCTGTGGAGCGGAAGAAAAATCGCTTTTGGATAAGCGCGCCTTTAACCCCGGCTTTGCTTTTACAAAACATGCCAGCCGATAGCCTGCCGCGGCCTTATCCGCCGTAATAAACCGACGCTCCTGCAAGGTCATTTCCTCATTTCCCCGCAAAACCTGAACCAGACACTTCCCGCATGTGCCGTTTCCATTGCAAGGGGATTCTATATAAATCCCATCCCTTCGCAGCGCGTCAAGCAGGCTCTCGCCTAAAAACGCCAAAACACGCCCGCCATTTCCATCTCCCATTTCCCATTCCACAAAAAACTGACCGTCCATAGCCCTAAAACCTTCCTTTTTTAATCCACAATAAAAAACTGTACCTAAGACGCAACATCCGCATCCTTGGTACAGCATTTTCTCTTTTGCGCTTATTCCTCCTCCTGGTCAAGCCGCTCCATTTTTTTCCGGCCCAGCCTGCGGCGCGCCGGGATCTTCCACATGCCTGGCGCAAAGATCACGAGCACCGGAAAGATTTCCAGCCTGCCGATCAGCATATCCGCCATCAACACCAGCTTTGAAAACGCGCTGTAACCGCCAAAGTTTCCCGTCGGGCCTACTTCATTTAAGCCCGGGCCAATATTGTCAAGCGTCGCAAGCACCGCCGTAAAATTGGTGGTCATGTCAAAATCATCCACGCTGATCAAAAGCACGGAGATCAAAACGATCAGCACGTAAGCCGTCATATAGCAAAGCGCGGTCTTTACGATCAAATCCGGCACCCGCCTGCCGTCCATATACACTTTGTTGACGCTCCTTGGATGGGTCATGGACAGCAGCTCGTTTTTTAAAGATTTTACCACGATCAAAAGCCTGGACACCTTAAAGCCGCCTCCGGTGCTGCCCGCGCATGCCCCCATAAACATCAAAAGGACTAAGATTGTCTTAGACAGCTCCGGCCACAGGTTAAAATCATCTGTGGCAAAGCCCGTGCTGCTGACAAGGGTCGCCACCTGAAACATCGCCGTATGGAACGCCTCAAAAAATCCCGAAAACCGGTCCCGGATATTGACCGCGATCACAAGGGCCGATAAAAATACGATCGCAAGAAAGCATTTCACTTCCGAATTGTGAAGCAGCGCGTCTTTCCACTTGCGGTGCATCAGCATATAGTACGTATTGAAATTAATGGCGCATACAAGCATAAATACAATAATGATCACCTGTACCGCATAGCTATAAGTAGCGATGCTTGTATCCACAAGCCCAAATCCCCCCGTCCCAACGGTGGAAAAGGTAAGCGCCGCCGATTCATAAATGGACAGCCCCGCAAAGCAAAGCGCCACGATCTGCATCACAGTGATCGCCAAATAGATTTTATACAAAAGCAGCGCCGTCTCCCGAACCTTTGGCACCAGCTTCCCAACGGAAGGCCCCGGGCTTTCCGCCCGCATCAGATGCATATTAGACCCGCCCTGGGACGGCAATATCGCCATTAAAAACACAAGCACGCCCATGCCGCCGCTCCAGTGCGTAAAGCAGCGCCAAAACGCGGTGGCGCGGGTTAAATCCTCTACCGTGGAGCGCACACTGGCTCCTGTAGTCGTAAATCCGGATATGGTGTCAAACAACGCGTCAATATAGGACTGATACTCTCCGGTCAGACACATTGGCATCGCGCCCATAATACTAATCAAAATCCAGCTTAAAGTAACCGCCACAAACCCTTCTTTGGAATAAAAGACCCTGCTGCCCCTTCGAAACATCCGCATACAGACGCCCGCTAAAAAGCAAACGACCGCCATTCCCAGATAATAAAAAGCCGCCTGTTCCCTGTAGGCAGCCCCAACCGCGGCAGGAACCAGTAAAAAAATCCCTTCACAGCATAAGACGCTTCCTAAAATATGCCGTATCGCAGAATAATTCATAGCACGCTCCCCTACTTCAATGCATCCCGGATATCATGCATCCCGGTATGCGTAGTGATCAAAATAACCGTATCGCCGACCGCGATCACCGACTGCCCCCTTGCAATGGACAGCTGTCCCCTGTGGGTAATGCATCCAATAATTACATTCTCTTTTAATTTTAATTCTGCTAAAGGGATTCCCACGACCGGGGAGTTTTCTTTAATCATAAATTCCATAACCTCAACCCGGTTGTCGTTTAACCGGTACAGCGATTCAATGTTGCTGTCATAGGAATTTTTCATCGCCCGCACATACTTAATGATATTTACAGCCGTAATGTATTTGGGATAGATCACGCTCCCCAAATCCAGGCTGTCGATAATGTCATCGTAGGCAATGCGGTGAACCTTTGTGATCAGCTTCGCTTTTGACAGGCTTTTCGCAAACAGAGTCAGCATAATATTTTCTTCGTCAAAATTGGTATTGGCTACAAACGCGCCCGCCTGCACAAGCCCTTCTTCTAAAAGCAGGTCCTTGTCTGTAGCGTCCCCGTTTATGATCATCGCCTTTGGCAGCATTTCCGCCAATTCCTCGCAGCGGTTCATATCCCGCTCAATAATCTTGACCCGGATGCCCATCTGCAACATTTGCTTTGCCAGGTAAATCGAAGTGATGCCGCCCCCGATGATCATAATGTCCCGGACGGCCACCGTGGCTTTCCCGAGCTTTTTAAACAGCTCGATCACCTTAAGCTGTGTTCCAAGGATCGTAATATTGTCCTTTGCCATCATCCGAAAATCGCCGCCCGGGATCAAAACCTGCTCCCCGCGCTCCACAACCGGAATCAGCACGTCGCAGCGCAGCTTGCCCCTCATTTCCTTAAGCTGCATATTGCAAAGGGGGCTGTCCTCCTCGATCCGGTATACGATCAGCTCCGAACGGCTTTTGGCAAACGTATCCACTTTTAATGCCGACGGGAATTTCAGCATCCTCGCCATCTCCCTTGCCGCCGTAAGCTGGGGGTTGATGATCATAGATAAGCCCAGCTCCGCTTTGATAAACCCGATCTCATTGCTGTATACCGGATTCGACACGCGCGCGATCGTATGGCAGCCCCCCGCTTTTCTGGCGATCAGGCAGCACAGTAAATTCAACTCGTCCGAGCCTGTGACCGCCACAAGCAGATCCGCTTTTCCCACATCCGCTTCCAACAATACGTTAAAACTGGCCCCGTTACCGACGATGCCAAGCACGTCAAACGCCCCGGACACATCTTTTAAAAGCTGCTCCCTCGTGTCGATCACCGTAATGTCATGGCCTTCCGTGCTAAGCTGTTCCGCAAGCGTAGCGCCTACGTTCCCACAGCCTACGATAATAATCTTCATATCCTTTCCTGCTCCCGCTAAAAGAGTCCAAAATGCTCCATTGCACGATAAATCCCATCCTCGTGCAAGGAAGCGGTTACATAATCCGCCTGGCTTTTTACAAATTCACTGCTGTTTCCCATCGCAATGCTGTTTCCCGCCGCTTCAAACATCGGCAGGTCGTTGACGCTGTCCCCCACCGCATAGGAGTCCTGAACGTCGATGCCCAGCTTTTCACAGACCTTTAAGATGCCCGTGCCCTTCGAACAGCATTTTGGCACAACCTCCATCACCGGCTCGTCGTGGAAGATCAGGCTGTAATCCCGCGCTAACTCCCGCTTTAATAAACCCAAATCCGCCCGCTGCACGTCGCAGGAAAATTTGCTGACCTCCCAGTTTTTCTCATTTTCCGCAATCGGCGCGATGCCATCCGCGATCTCCCGCTGCAATCTGTCGATAAAAGGGTTTCCCGCAAAATCCGCTTCATCTAAAAATAGGTAATAACGCCCTTCTAAAATCGCCGCCACATCATGGGCCTTAAAAAAAGAAACCGCGCGCTTTACCTGCCTTACGTCTATTTTATAATAATACAACTCTTTTCCCTGAAATTCAACCATTGTCCCGCATCCGCTGACAATCCCGTCAAATCCAATGGAAAGCAGCGCCTCATCCCTGACATACGCCTTCGTCCTTCCTGTGCAGATAAACGCGTAATTTCCCGCCTCCTGCAACTTTCGGATTCCCTCAACCGTACTCTCTGGGATATAATTTTGCTCATCCAAAAGCGTTCCGTCTATGTCAAAAAATACAGCCTTTTTCATTTCCGTTTCCTTTACCTACCTATTTGATAACTCCAGCATCTTTGCCTTCAGCTGGTTTTCTATATCCGTTAATTCCACTTCCGCTTCCCGCCTTTTCCTGCGGCCCTCATCCTGGATTTTCATCACTTCATCTAATGTGGAAATTAACGCCTCGTTTGTATGCTTTAACGTTTCCAAATCCACAATGCCCCGCTCCGATTCCCTCTCGCTTTCCACGGTGGCAAGCTTTAACGCGTCCGCATTTTTTTTCAGCAGCTCATTGGTCATATTGGCGACCTCGCGCTGCGCCCTTGCCGCCTGGGAGGAATGCTCCACGCCGATTGCGATCACCATCTGGCTTTTCCAAAGCGGGATCGTATTTACGATCGTAGACTGGATCTTATCCGCCATCAGCGTATCGGAATTTTGCACCATCCGTATCTGCGGCGCCGTCTGGATCGAGATCGTCCTGGTCAGTTGCAGATCATAGAGCTTTTTTTCAAACCGGCTGCAAAGATCCGCTAAATCCCTTGCCGCCTGCGCATCCTCCGGCTGACCGGTCTGCTTTGCCTTTTGCTGAAGTAAGGCAAGCTCCGTCGTTCGGGTCTGGCTTAGCTTTTTCTTGCCCGCCAAAATATACATGGATAATTCCTTAAAATAAGAAAGGTTCATCTCGTACATACGGTCTAAGATGTCAATGTCTTTCATCAGCTGTATCTGGTGCTTTTCCAGCGCCTTTACGATCTCGTTGACATTGCCTTCCACCCGATTGTACTTTGCCTTCATCGCGTTTAGCTTGTTTTCGCTTTTTTTAAACATCCCAAAAAAGCCCTTTGACTCTTCCTCCGCGTCAAAGCTTTTTAGCTGCGTAACCAACCCCGCGATCATATCGCCGACCTCGCCCATATCTTTTGTACGGACGTTGCCCAGCGCTTTTTCCGAAAAATCCGCCATTTTCTTTTGGGTTCCCGCGCCATACTGCAATACCGCGCCGGAGTTTCTAAGATCGATCTGGTTTACAAACGCGTCAATCTGCTTTCTTTCCTCCTCGGAAAGCATGGAATCGTCCCATACTTCCTCCTTTTGCACTGGCGCAGGCGTTGACTCCTGCTGCGGCTTTGGCGCCTCTTCAAAAACCAGCGACGGCGCCGGTATGTCTCCTGATACAAATTCTTCAAAGTTGTCTTGCAATTGATTTTCCTCCTGTATTGTGTGATGTGGCTATTTTACTTTAAAATCCCCGCCCCCTGTCAGCCCTTCCTGCGCCATCATCGTTTTCATCACGGAAATATCCGAAGAAATATCCCATGCCGTATCCTCAAACAAGCTGTCTAATAACCGCTCAAACGCGGCGTTCACGGTATCTAGCGTATCTTCGATCTCTTTTTTTGTCGATTTGATGTTTTCCCCGGCAATCCCCTGCCTGTCCAGATCGATATATGCGTGCAGCAGCTTCGACGTGGTCGGAAGATAATAATCCAAAAACTTGTGCAGGTCGTCCGCGCTGTCCGGGTCTTTTTCCACCTGTTCAAAGATCCTTTGCACGATCCCTTCCAGCCTGGAAAGCTTTGCCGACATTTCCTCGCCGGGAATCTTTTCATTGCACTCGCGGACCATCTGAATATATGCGCTGCCTTCCTTTAAAATCTTTTCCGTCTCCTTGTCACAAGCATTCCCGCTTTTTTCCCGCTGCGCCCGCCTTGCCGCCTCCTGCGCTTCCCTGTCTTTGCGGCCCTGCTCCGCCATCATATACTGCTGGTAAGCTTCCTGGGTCAGCATAAATGTGGTCTGGCCATGGTCTAACCTGCCCTGCAAAAACATGCGCTTATTCATCATCTTTTTTAAATCCCGCAGCACATCCTCTTTGCCGCGCCCGGTGCGTCCCGCCAGCTCCTCAACCGCGATATACCCCCGGCTTCCGATCAGATCCACATAGCGGTAAAAACGGTTTACCAGCCCTACCTTCTGCTTCCCCCTTATAATATCCGCCACGCTAAGCGCCGTCAACGCGCTAAACACGGAAAAAAGCACGCCAAACGCCGTCCCGCCCATCGTAATGAGCAAAATAGCCATCACAAGCGCCGTAATCCCAAACCCGCTTGTCGCCACAATCCCCCAGATTAACTGGATATATCCAAAAATCTTTCCCGCAGGCTTTTTAGACACCGTATCCGGAAGCTCCCCGCGCCGTCCATTTGTCACCTGATAGGACTTATATACCTCAACTTTAGGCCCGCTTCCCCTGTCCCGGACGTATTTTTCTTTATATATATAGGAATACTTCCCATTTCCGGCATACGCAGACGTTTTTGGATTCCCATACTCATAATCAGAAATATTTTCATCGGCATTCCGCTGCTTATTAGAAGGATTCGGTTCCTCCTCTTTATATATGGAAGCATACCGCCCATTCCACGCGCTATGTACCGTATGGCCAGCCCTCTGTCCGTTCCTTTTATAAACCGTCTTTCCATATTGGTGCGTTGGCTCGCCATAGCTGCCCTTCGTAAAATCCTCACGCAGCTGGCCCGCCACGCGGTTGACCGTATTGCTCACCTGATCGCTTAAGCCCGCGTAATCGTTTCGGTTCACCGCATCCACAACCGCGTCAAGAATATCCCCGCCAGCATTGCATAGATCTTTGATGTCCATAACCTTACCTGACTTTCTCCGTTACTGTTTCTTACGTCTAATCTATTATAAAAGAAGGGGACAGATTGTGCAATAGGGATTTGCGCTCAATTCCATATTCTGATATAAAATCGGCTGGCAGATTTCAATTCAACGCCCGGCGCAATCGAGTAGTGGAAAGCATCTTCCAAGCTCGCCGCGCAGCCCGCATAAAAAGGGTGTCGATCGATTGATCTTACACCCTTTTTCCGCTATTATCGCGCTTCGTGATCATTATTTTCATTTTCTTTTGGATCATGCGTTTCAATATACTCAATGAGGTCGAGTATTTTTGTATCGCTCATACCATCCGCCCTTAAACTTCGTATAAGGTTAACGATTTCTTTTCCTGTCATACACAATCCTCCTTCTTCTTTGTTTTGTTATGAAAATAACCTGCACAAAAAGTTTACTGCACACCCGTATAAAGGATTCGTGATTCCTGTTTTACTCATTCCGTTTCCGTCTTTGGCTCTGCTGTTTCAACATATTTTATAATCTCAATAATCTTTTCCGCCGTCAACCCTTCCGCTTCTAATTTCTGAATCAGGCTCACTACTTCTTTTCCTGTCATACAATCACCTTTCTTTGTTTCGTATGGATTGTTATATTTTCATCTTATCAGATAATGGAAATGGTGTAAAGCAATATTAAAATTACTCTGAACGCAAAGTCTACATAAGAAACAACGCAAAAAAGCTTCTACTCCTTAATTAGATCAGGAATAAAAGCTTTTAAAGCGTTTATGATAATTTCACCGATCGCGCCAGCCGCCTAAATGCTAAAATCAAATTTCCCGCCGCTTTCCTGCACAATTTCCGGCTTTACAGCGTTCCAATCCACGCCCATGATCTTACCCAGCAGCTCATCCATGCTGTTTCCCTGGACAAATGCGCTTTTTACTTCCAGAGGATCTTTTTGCTTCCCGACGGACTTTTCCAGCTGCGCAAATAAACTCTCAGTCCCGTCGTCCTCAAAAACCATGCCAATTTTTGTGATATCCGCATTTGATCCCTTTCCAGCCGCCAGTTCAAATCCATACTTTTTATTGATCTCTTTGGACATTTAGATCGGAAGAGCACACGTCTGAACTCCAGTCACTACCGAGGAT
>CANDMI010000063.1 GCA_947385775.1 uncultured Eubacterium sp.
AAAACACCTTAAAGCTTTCTTCCACAAAATGCCATGCCAGCCTGGAATCAAACACCGTGCCGTCCAGCTCCTTTCCAAGCTTCGCGCTGCGCAGGTCTAACATGTCGTCAATGCTGCGGTCTTTTTTCGCCGCTTCGTTTAATTCAATCACGGTCATGCCCTTTTCCGCCGCGATCTGTCGGAAAATGTCCCCTGCGGAAACAACCGGAAACCCCGCCTGCGCCAGCTCCTTGCAAACGCTGGATTTCCCGCTTCCTAAATTTCCTGTAATCGTAATGTTCATATGCATCCTCACTGTTTTCTTTTCCTAAAAACCTTTGTCTTTCGTCTAAATGTCATTGTAAACAATACGGTGCAAAATTGCAAGCCAAAAAAAGGGTTCCATTCATTAGTCATATGTAGTATAATATGAAAAACCTATTTCAAAACAGAAAGGATGAGGAATATGGCTAAAAAACCGACAAAAAGAAAGGAACAAATAAGCAAACAAATAAGCAGATTCGCAGCCCTTGCCGCTACAGCGTTTCTTTTTACCGCAATGGCTTTTTCCATGCGTGAAACCAAAAGTTTTGCCGCCACAAAAGCTCTGGCAAATGAGCAGATGCCTGATGCCGCAAAAGACCTTGGCGGCTACGACTGCACAAAGGACGATATAATCAAAGACGCGATACGCGGCGCAAAGGAAAGCATTGACGTTACAGGCTTTGGGATTACAAAAGAAAATATTCACAATGTGCATCTTTACATCATACGCACGTTTCCAGATATGTGCTCCAGCCCGGAATGGCGGTATTCCTTCGAAGGGGAAAACGTGACAAAGCTCATGTTCACCTATTCCAAAGACCGCCAGGCCGTGCTTTCCCAATACGAGGAGCTGGAACGGGTGAAAGATCAGATCTTAGCAAAGCTAAGTCCCGAAATGACGGACGTGGAAAAAGCGCTGGCGTTACATGATCATATTGTATCCCATTGCGCCTACGACTCGAAAAACGCGAAACCGACAGATGGAGGGGAGCAAAAATATCCAGAAGAGGACTCCACCGCCTACGGAGTCCTTGTTCACGGCAGGGGCATCTGCCAGGGGTATTCCATGGCCTACGCTTATCTTATGCAGTCATGCGATATCCCATGCCTTTACGTATCCAGCGAAAACGCAAACCATGCATGGAATCTGGCGTACTTGGACGGGCATTGGCGCCACATCGACACAACGTGGGACGACCCTACCTGGGATAAGCTTGGCTATGTGGGACACCACTGGTTTTTAAACAGCACGCAAACCATGCTATCCTACAACGCAGACAAGGCCGATTTTATCGCTACGGATAAAGGCGGGGACGTAAGGCCGGACGCGTCCGACCAATCCTATGAAACAGGCTTTTGGAAAGCTACGAACGCATACATTCATTATTATAAAGGCGCCTGGCATTACATCGATAAAGACAGCTTTGAAATATGCGCCTACAATTTTCATACAAAAGAGCAGACAAACATACTGCAAAAGAAAGAAATCTGGAAGGTCTGGGACAAGCCAAACGTCTATACGCAAAGCCAGGCGAAAGTTACGGCATTTGGAAAGGATTTTTACTACACCACGCCAGACGGGATATGGAAACTGGATTTAGAAAGCAAAAAGGAAGCGCGGATCTTTCAGGCGGATACAAAAAACGGCTATGTTTATGGGCTTGGAACGATCGGCGGAGATTTATATTATGTCCAAAAAAAGGCTCCGGATGAAAAAAGGCCAGAAGCCTACCTGCCGCTAAACCAAAGCGTCGCCCACCCAGGCTCCTCCCATGAATGGAAAACGGCGCATACGCTCCTTCCAATCTGCACAAGGGAGGGGGAAACCTCCTACGAATGCGCAAAAAGCGGCTGCAACGCGGCTTACAAAAAATCCATTCCCAAAAATGAGCAGGCGCACGATTATAAAGAAGATCTTGTGCGGGCGCATTACGAGCAGGACGGCTCTTTGACAACGCTTTGTCGAAATTGCGGCGCCGTCCAGTCCACAAAAATAATATACGCGCCAAAAACAATGAAGCTTTCTTCCTATTCTTATAAATATGATAAGAAAATAAAAAACCCAAAGGTCACATTTTTCGACCGATTAGGCAATAAGATCCCAAAAGAAAGCTTTCTTGTCACCTATAGTAAGAAAAACAGCAAATACCCGGGCCGATATATTGCGCATGTGGAATTTACCGGCAGCTACAGCGGCGGTTTTTCCTGCGCATACTTTATTACCCCGCCAAACGTAAAGATTCAAAAAACAACGCCCCAAAAAGGCGCGTTCCAGGTTTCCTGGAAATCCAAAAACCGCAAGTTGGCGGACGGATACGAAATCTATTACAGCCCATCCAGCGTACAGGGACAGGAAAAGACCATAAAGATTTCCGGCGCCTCCACATCCCAGACAACGATAAAAAACCTGTCGCCTGGCGAAACCTATTGGATATACCTGCACGCCTATAAAAACACCGACGAAAAAGATAAGCCCCTTTATTCCGAATGGTCAAAAGGCTGCGCCGTCACCGTTTTGTAAGAAAGCGCGATTTGGGCGTCCGTGTGCATAGAAAAACGGAATTTCGAATCGAATTGTCATATGAAAGGCTGAAAACAGCCGCGAAAACAAAAGCTTTCGCGGCTGTATTTCTTGCCTATAATCCCATCTTCTTTACGGTGGATTTTCCAATCACGCCGTTTGCCTTTAACCCATTTGCCTTTTGGTATTTCTTTAATGCCTTTTTCGTCTTTTTGCCATAAACGCCGTCTGGAGTCCCACAATTGTAGCCGCAATCGTTTAACACAGTCTGCACCTGTCTTACCATGCTGCTGTTTACGCAATACGCGTTGTACGGGCAGCTCCCGTCCGCATGCGCGTGCGCCGAATGTCCGCCGCAGTAATAATCCGCCGTATAAGGGCACGTTCCGCCGGTATGCGTATGCGCCGCATGTCCGCCGCAGTAATAATATGTGCTCCCTCCGCCGCTATGATGCCCGCCGCCATGATGCCCATGGGCATAAACGGTTGTAACCTGCGCCTGGCCCGCAATGCCCGCCACTGGCGCAAATACAAGCGCTCCAGCAAGCATAACCGCCACAATGCCACGCTTAACCCCTTTCATAAAATCAATCCTCCTTCATACTTCCTATCATGCCAATTTTATGCTGATACCCTGTGGGTATGACCCTATTGTATCCCTCATAAGGCAAAATGTATATAGGCAATCATACCAAATAAAAAACAATATTCTGTCAATTTGTCACAATTACGCTTCCAACTTTTGTGTGCCATAAATGGAATATTTTTTCTCCACCGTCTTTTTTAAATTTTCAAATAACGGACAATACACATTTACGATATCCCAAAACCGTTCCATCGCAAAAGAACCGTCATAGTCATGCGCCAGCTGATTCCTTACCCTTAACATCTGCATCCAACGATCGTCTGTAATGATCCCGTTTAAAAAAGCCTGCCTTAACGTTTCCCGGGGCGAGCCAGCCGCAAAATCCAATACGCCAAGCTCTTTATTTAAAATATCCTTCATCACCTTCCAGGAAATGTCAAAAGTAAGGTTAAAATTTAGGACTGTGCCTTCCAGCACAAACTCAGCTTCTGGGTCCGCTTTCTGGCTTTTTTCAAGATTTTTCAGGCTCCTGCAAAACGTCCGGTACCGATTCATATATTTGCTTTCCATATTTTCTGATATCCTCCAGCAAAAATTCATTGCGAATACTGTCATAGTCAAATATATCGATCTTGCGTAGCGTATCGATATCAGAGATTTCCTCCTCCAGACGCAAAATGTCCTTACACCCATACACCACAAAATCAATATCGCTTGTAGGCGTTGCCGTTCCCGTTGCAAAAGAGCCAAACAGGTCCAGCCTTTTTACGCCGTTTGCCTTACATATCTTTACAACCCTTTCCGTCAGTTCCGATATCGGCATGACATTCATCCCGCCACCTTCCTTCCATCAAGCCGGATCATACACACCCACGCTTCCACATGCTCGAAAGCGTGTTTGAAATGCGCTTTCGTATATTGTAAGGGAAAATCTTTAAATTTGCAATCCCAAAAATCCCGTCCGCCTTTTCGAATACGCTGTCACGCCCCTTACTACTCCAGATTCAAATGCCTTGCCAATATCACCCGGTTGATCATATAGTAAACGCATATCCAAAACATTTGCAGCAGGATCACCGAAAACGGGATAACGCGATAAGAAAATCCAAGCTGCTTTATGATAAAATACCCTATGACCGCCAACAAAACCGTGGCAATCTGGCTTACATAATAAAGCCCTATCCCAGCCGCGATCCCAACCGCGCCTTTGGAGCGTTTCGCCAGCTGCCCGATCGAGCTTCCCGCAAAAAACAGCAGCAGATAGTTTAAGCAGGCAAGCGCGCTTACCGTAATCATGAAAGCGACAAAAAATCCCTCACTCATCCGAAACTCCCCGGCTCCTTCCGATATCGTCTCTCTCACAACGTCTATCACAAAGCCGAAGCCTTCCCCTGTGCTCACCATGCCGGTCACCGCCACCGACAATAGGCAGACTGCGCACGCTAACAAATAATAAAACACAGACGTTACAACCTTACAGTTTAAAATCCATGATGTCTTTACCGGAAGCGTATGCGTCAAATACCCCTGCGGGGAATACATCGTATGATAAAACCTCCAGCATAAATAAATGAGGCTGCCTGTCATTAACACGATCAGCGTAATGACATAAAAAAACAAAGAAATCGAAAATAACACGCCCATCACGCCGCTTCCCGTATTACGCATGCCAAGGCTTAGCGCGCATACCAGTAAAGTTGCGATGGCAAAAACCACATAAACCGAACTCATAGTCTTTCCAGTTGCTTTTAATTCATGCTTCCATAACGTATTTAACATTTGAATACCTCCCTAAAATATGCGTCAATCGACATTCCCTGCTCCCTTCGGATCTCCTCCACCGAAGAATGCAGCGCTTTCTTCCCTTCTTTTAAAAACACGACCTCATCCAGCACATTTTCAATATCCGCGATCAAATGCGTGGAAAGTAAAATGGTCGCGTCCTCGTCGTAATTCGATATGATCGTATTTAAAATATAAGTCCTGGCAGCCGGGTCCACGCCCGCGATCGGCTCATCCAAAATATACAGCCTCGCCCGCCGGCTCATGACCAAGATCAGCTGCACCTTTTCCTTCGTTCCTTTTGAAAGGGTTTTTAATTCATCCTTCGGATCGATTTTCAGCTTCCCCAGCATATCGTAGGCGCGTTCAATATCAAAATCCTCATAAAAATCTTTAAAATACGCGATCACGTCCTTTATCTTCTGGTTCATATTTAAATACGTCTGGTCTGGCAGGTAAGAAATATGCTTCTTGCTTTCCACTCCAATCCCGCCCCCGCAAAAGACGATCTCCCCTTCTGAAGGCACAAGCAGCCCGTTTAGCATCTTAATAAACGTCGTCTTGCCGCTGCCGTTTGGCCCAAGCAATCCTACGATATGCCCGCTTTCCAGCTTTAAATTCAGATTGCTTACCGCCGTCTTTTTTCCAAACCTTTTCGTCAGATTTTTACATTCCAGCAAATTTTTACATTCCGCCAGATCCTTTTGTTCCGACAAATCCTTATATCCTGACAAATCCTTATATTCCGATAAATTCCCCATATCCGCTCCTTTCTTTTTCCTGCAAATCCATCATCCCCGCTGATCGCTGTTCCTTTCGAAATACCGCTCCATAAAAGACAGCATTTCCTCCCTGCCAAATCCCAGATTTTGCATCCCTTCCAAAAATAAGGCTACCTTTTCTTCGGCTATCTGGGCGCGCATCTGTTCGATCAACTGCTTATCCTCCGTAATAAACCTGCCGCTCGTGCGCTTAGAATAGACCAATCCCATACGCTCTAACTCTGCAAACGCCCGCTGCATCGTGTTCGGGTTCACCGCCGCCTCCGCCGCCAGCTCCCTGACGGAAGGCGCCCGCTCCCCGGGCTGGTATTTCCCCGATACAATATCCATCCGTATACGGTCTACAATCTGTTTAAAAATCGGCTGTCCCGAGTCAAGCTCCCATGACATATATCTGCCTCCTCTCTCCTCTTTTTATTTCGACTTTTATGCAGCTGTATTTCTGTCTTAAGCAAATAATACACTAATACATTGATACTGTCAAGAACTTTTTTCTACTTGACAAGAACGTCCGTTCCTTGTATAATAGAACAAATATTCCGAACATAAGTTTTGCAAAGGAGGAATTATGCCACATTATCTCTCTTCTCAAATGACGCTCACGCAAAAACTGGAAATATTGACCGCCGCTGCCAAATATGACGTTGCCTGCACCTCCAGCGGGACTTCCCGGGATGGAAACGGCAGAGGGATCGGAAACGCCACACTGTCTGGCATTTGCCATAGCTTTTCCTCCGACGGACGGTGTATTTCGTTATTAAAAATCTTATTTACAAACGAATGCATCTTTGACTGCCGGTATTGTCAAAACAGGCGTTCCAACGATGTCCCAAGGGCTTCATTTACGCCAGACGAAATCTGTGAGCTTACCATACAGTTTTACCGACGCAATTATATCGAAGGCCTGTTTTTAAGCTCCGGCATCCTGCACAGCCCTTCCTATACAATGGAGCTAATCTGCCAGACAATATACAAGCTGCGTAAAGAATTTCATTTCCAGGGCTATATCCATGTCAAAATGATACCGGGCGCAGACCCGCAGCTGATTTGGAAAACCGGCCTGTTGGCAGACCGCATGAGCGTCAACTTAGAGCTTCCCACCGCAGAAGGACTAAGGACGTTAGCCCCAAACAAAAGCCGAAAGCAGATTTTAACTCCAATGCGAATGGTGCAAAACGCAAGAAAAGAAAACCAAAACGATCTGACGCTGTACCGCCATGCTCCAAAATTCGCTCCGGCAGGGCAGTCCACGCAAATGATCATTGGCGCAACGCCGGAAACCGATTTCCAAATATTGTCGGTGGCGGAAAGCCTTTACAAAAAATTTGATCTAAAACGCGTCTTTTATTCCGCGTTCGTCCGGGTCAACGAAGACGCGCTGCTGCCTGTGCTTCCCGGCGGCCCGCCCCTGCTTCGGGAGCACAGGCTATACCAGGCGGATTTTTTGATGCGGTATTACGGATTTGGCGCAGATGAGCTGTTAAGCGAAAGTCGCCCAAACTTTAACCCCCTTTTAGACCCCAAATGTGACTGGGCAGTGCGCCACCTGGAGCAGTTTCCGGTGGAAATTAACCGCGCAGATTACCATACCCTGCTTCGCGTGCCAGGAATCGGCGTAAAAAGCGCGCGCCGGATCATCGGAGCAAGAAAAAGCGCAAGCTTAAGCTTCCAGGATCTGAAAAAAATAGGAGTTGCGCTCAAACGCGCTTTATACTTTATCACCTGCAACGGCAGGATGATGTACAAAACAAAACTGGATGAAAACTATATCGTAAGGAATATAACCGATGCAAAAACACACAAAGACAGCCTAACCTTTTCAAAGGATGGAACGATCTACCGCCAGCTGTCACTATTTGACGAGGCGCAGTCCGCCTAGTGAATTGATCCCAAAATCAAAAAGAAGGTTTAAATTAAGAAAAACGACTCATTGAAAGTTTGACTTTGATATAGCGCCAGATTCTCATAATCTTAGGAAGGAGCGAAAAATACGTGCAAGAAATGATCTTATTGTGTGAAGATTCCATCGAGGGGATACTCACAGGCGTATACGAAGCCTACGCATTACACGCCGACCAGGAGCATACGCATTTACAGACTACAGAAATTGACAATTACCGCTTATTTGCCGAATATCTGAAAATAAGCGCAGATAAGGAAAAAAGCCAAAAGACGCTTCGCACGATTTACCATAGATTTGGCGAGGATGCCTACAAATGCCTGATACAGGCTATGCTGTCCTATGACGATGCAAAATCAGACGCGGTCTACCATACGATCTGCTGCGGATTGTCCGGGCAATTCCATGGCAGACTGATGGAGCATTTAAGCAACCCTTACATTCATAAAGTATTTACGTTAAGCCGCAGCGTTTTTGGCGAATACGATAACTTGCGGGGCTTTTTGCGCTTCCAGGAGCTAAAGAAAAGCATACTGCTCGCCCGCTACAGGCCCAAAAACGACATTACAACCATGCTGGCTCCCCATTTTGCAAACCGGCTTCCAAATGAAAACTTCGCGATTTACGATGAAGGAAGGCGCTGCTGCGCCGTACATCCCAAAGGCCGTCCCTGGTATCTGGTGCGCGCGGACTTGCCTTTCTCAAAAAACGAAGCGGAATATTCCGAAAAAGAAGAAGCTTATCAACAGCTTTTTACCCATTTCACCAAAACCATCGCAATCAAGGAGCGGGAAAATCGAAAGCTGCAAAGGAATATGCTGCCGCTGCGTTTTCGGGAATATATGCCGGAGTTTTATTGTTAGATATTGCACTCTCATTCCGATTCCATTATAATAGGAAGAAAATGTTACAACTTCACGATAACAGAGGGTCAATATGACAGATTTTTCAAAAGGAAAGGTATGGAAAAATATCACCGCGCAGGCGATCCCACTGACGCTTGCGCAGCTCGTGCAGCTTCTTTACAATGTAGTCGACCGGATATATATCGGGCATTTGCCTGGCGCGGACAATATGGCTCTTACGGGCATTGGCCTGACGTTTCCTATCATCACGATCACCGCGGCTTTTACAAACCTTTTTGGCACTGGCGGCGCGCCCCTGTTTTCCATATCCATGGGCAGGAAAGAAGATAACTATGCGGAAAAGATCATGGGAAATGTGTTTACGATGCTGCTTACATCCTCCCTTGCTATTTTTTTATTCAGCAACCTGTTTTGCAAGCCTATCCTGTATCTGTTCGGCGCAAGCGACGCGTCTTACCTTTACGCAAACGAATATTTGCGCATATATTTGCTCGGAACGGCGTTTTCCATGCTCTCTTCTGGAATGAACGGTTTTATCAACGCCCAGGGATATCCCGGCATCGGCATGATGACAACCGTGATCGGCGCCTTAATAAACCTTATTTTAGACCCGATCTTTATATTCCTGCTCCATATGGGCGTACGCGGCGCAGCCTTTGCGACTGTGATTGGCCAGTGCGTTTCCGCCGCCTGGGTACTGCATTTTTTAACTGGAAAAAAGGCCAGGCTGCATCTGAAAAAAGAATATTTAAAGCCCGAAGCAAGGCTTGTGACAAAGATCGCCGCCCTTGGCACATCCGGCTTTATTATGCAGGCGACAAACGCCCTTGTGCAGATCGTATGCAATGTGACTTTAAAAAGCTATGGGAGCGATTTGTACGTTGGTGTCATGACCGTCATAAATTCCGTAAGAGAGCTTCTCTCCCTTCCGGTCATGGGGATCACAAGCGGAAGCATGCCTGTGCTTGGCTATAACTATGGCGCAAAAAAGCCTTCCCGCGTAAAGGAAGGCATTCGATTTACCGCCTTAATCGGCATCGCATATACTCTTGCCGCTTGGCTGCTTGTTATGAAATTCCCGCACCTTTTGATCTCCATTTTTACAGATGACCGTGCCATGATAGAGGCTGGAAAGCATTCGCTGCAAATTTATTTTTTCGGATTTTTCTTTATGTCCTTCCAGTTCACAGGCCAAACCACATTCCAGGCCCTAGGTTACGCCAAACGCGCAATCTTTTTCTCGCTGCTTCGCAAAGCGGTCATCGTAACGCCGCTTACGATGCTGCTTCCTGCGCTTGGCTTTGGCGTAGACGGCGTTTTCCTCGCGGAGCCTGTCTCAAACCTGCTTGGCGGCACAGCCTGCCTTGTTACGATGTGGCTTACGGTTTACCGCAGGATGGATGAAAATTTTATGTAGCGACGTTTCACGTAAAAGAATTTATCATCCAGCATTAAGCGCCAACCATGGTAAATCGGAAAATGCAATTCCTGAATCCTATAGGTTTCCCTTTCTGGCGCGTTGACCGCTACATCAGCGATCCGCGCCAGTTCTTAGCTATCTTATTTTTTGTAATTATTATCGCCTTGGGTTTCTTTTATTCCAGTTCCTGTATTGCCTGTCCTCTTTCACTCATAATCAAAATCCTCTCTTTCCAAAACTCATCTTTCATACTCCCTTAAATAACCGCCGTCTATCAAAACCTCTTTTCCTCTAAAGGCAAACCCATAAATCCGAATCTTATCCCAACCGCACTTCGTTCCCAAAATCAAAGCATACTTTTTATCAATGATCTGCCGGATTGCGGTTTTCACAGTATCCTCTAAACAGCTATCTTTTTTCGGATTAAACACTTTAAATTCTAAAATGATCCCATCATCCGTCTCCGGCTCATATGGTTCCAGCAGCACATCATATCTTCCCTCCCCACTTTCTCGATTGGATGTAACTTTATAAATCCCCCTCAAGTCCGCTATGATTCCTAAAACAAATCCATGATAAAAATTTTCCGGCCGTTTCGATTCTAAAAACTCCACTCCTGTATCAAAATAGCTAAAAGTTTCCATCGCGATCGCATTCATATATTCATTCATAAACTTTTTATCACCTGAAACCAACGCGTCTGAAAAATCACTATAGCTTAGCCTGCTGCTTGAAAACCAACCCGTAACCATTTCGTCAAATACCGAAACCGCTTCCATATTTGTCAATGATAGCTCATATTCCGTTTTCCCTCTTCGGTTTTTTACAGTCTGCAAAACTTTCAAGTATCCACTCGCCAACAGCAGACTCCACATTGCGGACTTTTTTGTATCAAGATCCGCGTAAATAACATCTTCATCCATCGATGTGTAAAAGGAATTGCCTTGTAATAATTCCTCCATTATAAGTTTTGTGCTTACATCACTCTTACGAATGAGTTTTGTTACTAACCTGTTGGAACTCGTATTCGCCCAATATGGTTTAATTTCCCTGTTATCTAAAAACTGTGTGATAGACCATGGATTATAAATGCTGTCACATGCTCCGATCCTAAACCCATCATACCATTGTCTCACCTTATCTGCCTGATCCAACAGTTGGTATTCTTCCAATGCTTGAAACACCTCACACTCTGTAAAACCAAATGCAGTTTCATACTTTCTTGAAGTCACTGTAGCAGATACAGGATTATTTAAATCGGAAAAAATAGATTCCTTACTTATTCTTGTTATGCCTGTCATAATGCCACGCTCCAGGTATGGGTTTGTTTTAAATGCCGCGTTAAATAATCCCCGGATGAATCCAACTAGCTTTTCCCAATATCCGTTTACATATGCTTCCTGCATCGGCGTATCATACTCATCCAGCAAAATGATCACTCGCTGATTGTAATATTTAAATAAAAGACTGGATAAACGCAGCAAAGACCTCGCCGCTGTCATGTCACTCATACTTTCATTAACTTTATAAAAAACCTCCCTCTCATGATCCGTCACTTTCTGATCATTCAACAAATAAACATTTTGATCATACACATCTGCGATTTCTTGAATAATTCCCTCTCTGGCATCCTTATAATTATTCGCTTTTACATTCGCAAAACTTAAAAATATTACAGGATACGTTCCCTGCAATCTCCTGTACTTTTCTTCTTTCCAGATACTTAAGTTCTCAAATAAATTTTTTCTTCCCGCATACCGGATCGAGTAAAACTGTTCTACCATTCTCATTGTAAGAGTTTTCCCAAACCGCCTAGGCCGTGTAATCAACGTAACCGTATCTCCATTTTCCCACCACTGTTTTATGAAATTCGTTTTATCAACATAAAAACAGTCCTTTTCAATAATTTTGCTAAAATCCTGTTCCCCGATCGCGATCGTTCTTGCCACGCAAATCTTCACCTCCGCCTTGCCTGCCACATTATTGATACTTATTATACTTTTTTCTTATGAAAGCGTCAATGCAAACATAATTCCCTTTTACAACTGTCTAAACACCATCACAATTCTCCAAGACTGCGCACAATATACAATAATAACAATCCAAGACTTTTGAAACGTCTTGATAAGCGAATAAGACTTTACACCTTTTGATTAATCTGTTATGATTACATTGTAATAATCAATACATAAATAGAAAGCAGGGTGGTTGCATATGACACGTTTAGAACTTTTAACAGTATTACTTTCTATAAAGGCATTGCTTGAGAGCGATAATAAAGATAAAGCTTTAGAGCTTATTAATGAAGTGATCTTAGAGGCAAAACTGCAAGTAAACAAAACTGAATAACAAATAGAAAGGCGTAAGATCTTAAATTATATAGTGATATGATACCTCTTAAGTAGACAGGGTAAATAACCAAAGTCTGCTCAAGAGGTGTTTTTATGTCCAAACCTCATCACGATTCTCATGACTGTGATAGTTCATCTTTCGGCCCGGATTAAGCGTCACAAGCGCCGTCATCAACTTTTCCTGCACATCAAGGACTTGATACGTTCCCCAGCTTTTTTCAGCAAATTTAATATATGAACATTATCGCAAGTATCAGCCACAAAATCATCTCCCAACACCAACTCATCCATAACTTCTGTTAATGTGTTCCATGTGCCGATATCTTTCCATGTTCCTTTACATGGGATAACGCTTATGCTCTTTTCAGCTTCTACAACAGCATGATCAAAAGAAATCTTATCTAATAAACTCAACCGCCTCACCAAGTTGGTTGTAGATTGCCGACACTTATGTTTTCGAGGTGGCAATGATCACATTTGCGCCTGGAACCTCCGTCTTAATCTGTCTATAAATCCGCTGCAACATCGATTCATAGCCATTCCCATCATCCTTTTTAAATATTTTAATAAACTGCTTCGAACGTATGTCATTTGACAACGGCCAAAGACGCTTTCCGCTCCCACCAGATAAGAGAATAATATTTATAACAATCCACCTACCTTTCCACTCTTGTTGGATTATTCAAGAAATCAGCGTATGATAATCTTATTCCCTCCTCCAGCTCTGTTTGATAAGTCCAGCCCAAAGTTTTCGCTCCCGCAGTCTGAAAACAAAGGACACATCCCACACACTCTTTCATTCTTTATTCTTACTTTTTTAATTCTTATTGCCTCAAAAAATCATAGAAATTCTATCTCCAAATGAGCAATCCCATAGCTTGACAGCTTTACTTTTGCCTACTCTTTTATTTTATCTAACTCTGTAAGATTCACGCCGGCAACCATTAACAAAGCTTTCAAAGAAATATATTCTTTTTTTAGATTCGCGTATGTTTTTGACGCATTTTCTTCTCTCGCCAACATCATATTTTCCTGGACCTTTACGAAGTCCTCAATCGCTCTTTGTATTATTTCTAAGCCACTAGGCATACTAGGCATACAACCACCTCCGAATTCTAAAATGCGAAACTGTAACGCATAGAAAATTCTCTCTTCCCTCAACACCCCTTATTTAATATTTTCTCAATTTCCCCAAGCAGCCGTTCCTTCACTGGCGGCTTTAGAAAATAGCCTGCCGGCTTTAAATTTAACACGGCTTCGATGTTTGCCCGGTCGTTGATCGCCGTTAGGAAAACGACCGGGATGCTGTTTAAATCCTCATCCGCGCGTATCATCTCTAACGTCATTTTTCCATCGCATACAGGCATCTCATAGTCCAATAAAATCAGATCCGGCCTTTTTTTGCCAATGGATGTCATCGCCTGCGCGCCGGATATGGCAAGGCCAACCTCGTAATACTCTTCCAGCATAGCTTTCATCGTGCGAAGCGCCGTTCCGTTGTCGTCTACAACTAAAATCCGTTTTTTGCCGGACGCTTTTTTTAAGCCTGATGCGCCGCTTGCGCCTTCCGCACCGCTTAAGCCCAGCCGCCTTCGCACGGCGCTTAAGATCGTCTTGTTTTCCACCGGGCGTATCAGGTTTTCGAACTGGCTGTTTTCGTAATATTTAAAAAATGTATCGCTCTCCTCTTTTGTGCCGATCGTAATGACCGGGACATTTGCGTACTGGTCGCTTAACAGGAAAAAAATCGATGTGTTGATATCGTAGGCGCCGATCAAGCTGATCAAAACTAAATCTGGATTTACGATTTTTAGCATCCCCTCCAAAACGCTGGCGTTTTCCGAACAAAGCTGCACATGAAAATATTGTGATAAAAATGCGTTCGTTTCCTTTACCACGCCGTTTAGCTTCCCTATGAGTAAAATTTTTTCCATTTTATCCTCCCTTCATCTATCGGCATAATCTACACGACGCTTCCCGTGCCGCCCATCCTTCCATGCCTGATTCCATATTGTTTCCGCTCCACCTGACAGATCAGCTTACTTCTTTTTGCTCCATCTGACAGATCAGCTTACTTCTTTCTGCCCCATTTCACAGATCAGCCTGCTTCTTCTTGCTCCATCTGGCGGATCAGCTCCCCTGCCAGGCTCTCTGTCTGCTCCGCGTCCAGATTTGTAACCGCTTCCGCAAGCTTTGTTATATTTTGTTCGATTTCCTGCGGGTACTCGTACTCCCGAAGCTTACCTATCAGCTGGTCTGCCTGGTCAATGTCCATCTCCTGCATACTAAGCCGCAGCATTTCCACAAGGGCGCGCATCACAGAATAATCGGTCACTTCTTTTTTTTCTTGTGCGCCAATGCCAAACGCCCCTTGCAGCTTTTGACTGTAGCCTCGCCATTCCTCCAAAAACGCCGGCGTTATGGAAAGCACGTAATCGGTGTTAAAATCCCTCGCCGCGTATTCCAAAATTTTTGCGACGCCAGAAAGGGGCAGGATGCCAACCGTAGCCGCAAGGCTTTTCATCGCGTGCACCTGGATTCGGTACTGCTCCAATGGCGCCGTTATGTCCCCGGACGGCTTTTTGTCCGTTTTCGCAAAAGTTTCATTCAAAGGCGGATTGAGAGCTGTATTGAATGGCTGGGCCATATTTACAATCTGCCCATAGTAAAGCTCCAGCTGTTTTGCTGCTGAATCGATCTGCTCGTAAAACTCCTTTACGGTAAATTCCAGCAGCTCCCGATCCGGCAGGTGCATCCACGCATATTGCCAATCCAGGCCGTCAACCTGCGGCAGGGACTCCAAAAAATCATGGACGGATTCCTTCGCTTTTTTATCCCCTTTTTCTTTATCTTTATTTTCTTTATCTTCATTTTCTTTATTTTCATTTTCTTTTAAATCCAAACGGGAAGCTCCGGCTAAAATCATTCCCTCGCCCTGCCCGCCGCCCGAAGGCTCTTTCGATACGGCTTCCTTTAACAAGTTTTCCGGCAGTATGGATTTTATCATGTTTTCTAATTTTTCCAGCACGATCGGCTTCGATAAGAAATCGTCAAAGCCCTCCGCCAGATATTTTTCCTTCGCGCCGGAAACCGCATTGGCGGTCAAAACGACGACCGGCGTATCCTTACATGGATAGTCCGACAGCTCTTTCATGCGATGCAGCGTTTCTACGCCGTCCATTTCCGGCATCATATGGTCAAGGAAGATTAAGTCAAAATGCTCTTTTTGCGCCAGCTCTAGGCATTCCACGCCCCCTCCCGCATCCGTTACCTGAATCTGCGTTTCTTTTAAAAGGCTGCGCAGCACCTTGCGGTTTACCACGTTATCGTCCACTACAAGGATCTTTGCGTCAGGAGCGTAAAACCTTGTGCTGTAGCTGTAATGTTCCGCAAGCTGATGGACTCTGGATTCAAAATCTCCGATCGGCGTTTCATCGACGATCTTTTGCTCCAGGTCAAAGGAAAATTTCGAGCCTTTTCCATAAACGCTTTCCACATGCAGTTTGCTGCCCAGCAATGTGAGAAGCTGTATCGTAATGTTCATGCCAAGCCCGGTCCCTTCGATGTTTCGGTTCCGTTCCTCCTCGATCCGCTCAAATTCCGCGGAAAGCTTTGGCAGATCCTCCTTTTTTATCCCAATGCCGGTGTCCTCCACTTCAAAGGAAAGCTTTGCCATATCCCCATTTTTCGAGCACTGGATACGCATCCAGACCGTTCCTTCATGCGTGTATTTTACCGCGTTGGTAAGCAGATTGGTAAGCGCCTGTCGGATGCGCACGTCGTCCCCGTAAAGGCGCGAGGGAATCTCGTGGCTGGCTTCCACCTCCAGGCGGATGTTTTTATCCTTCGCGCGCTGGGAGGCCATATTCGCAAGGTCATGGATCATGCTGCTTACGTCATATTCCGTCGGCACAATCTCCATTTTCCCGGACTCAATTTTTGAAAAATCCAAAATGTCATTGATCAGGGACAAAAGCGTCTGGCCTGCCGTATAAATGTCCATCGCGTAGTCTTTGATGTTTGGCTCCGTTGACTCCCGCAGGATCATTTCATCCATCCCAAGCACCGCATTGATCGGCGTGCGGATTTCATGTGACATGTGCGCCAAAAATTTCCCTTTCGCCTCATTTGCGGCTAACGCTTCATACCTTGCCGCGTCCGCGTCCTCCTTTGCAAGCGCGAGCTGCACATTCTGCTTCTCAGCCACGTTTACTTTTTCCTGCAAAAGCTGCGCGTTTTCTTCCGCATTCGCCCGATATTCTTTGGAAAGCTGCAACGTATGCATCGTCGCCATGATAATGACAAACACCGCCATGCTGTACTGATTCGCGGTGTTTCCATAAGCCCCGTCAAATGCGACATAGAGGATATAATTCGCCGCCTCCCCGCACACCAGCACGAGCATGGACACCACGGAAAGCAGCGCCATGTAATTTTTGCGCCCCAGCTGCAACAGGCTTATCACAGAAACGACGCAAATGACACAGACCGCAAGGTCAGAAACCGCCTGCATGTCCTCCAAAGCCCGGATGTTTGACTGATGCAGCAAGATCTGCGCAACGGCGTTAAAGCACACAAACCAAAGCAGCGCGCTAAATCGTTTTGGATAAACGCTCCGCAGGTTTCTGTCAAAATAAAGAGTCATAAACATCAAAAAGAGCAAGATCAGATATTCCTGCATCTCATA
The DNA here is from genome assembly GCA_947385775.1 of uncultured Eubacterium sp. Classification (GTDB taxonomy): domain Bacteria; phylum Bacillota; class Clostridia; order Lachnospirales; family Lachnospiraceae; genus Eubacterium_J. The sequence continues at coordinate 16,920 of CANDMI010000063.1, forward strand.
CGCTTCCCGCACATTGTAAAAAACATTCAGCGTGTCTGTATTGATAAAGTAGTAAATCCCCGCCATAAGCTCTGCCAGCGCCAAAAACAGCTCCCCTCTGGCGGGCTGGTTCGTATATTTTCGGATCATCGCAAGCACAAACAAAATGATCGCCATTATAACGATCAAAAGGCAGCAGCCAATATTTGAAATATTGCTTAAAACGACGCTGATCACCACCATGTCGCGGGATTCAAGCTTCATTTCCCCCATCCCCACCGATGAATCGGAATAGATCGGCTCCAGCGCGATAAAAAGCTCCCCTTTTTCATAGGAATTTGGCAGCGACACAAGGTTTTCCATGCTTCCAGGCACTTTCCCGTAATCTTTCGCCTCTTTCACGCCATAATTATAGATCGCTTCCCCGTCTAAATACATATGCACAAAAGCGTCAGCGGAATCAAACCTCATTGTAAGTCCTGCGTAATCCTCTGGTATGCTGTTATGTAAAATTACCATTTTGCCTGTCTTACCCTCATTTACATAAGGTAAGGACACGTTTTCCTGTTTCTTTGTTTCCAACGCGCCTGTAAATAGCTCCAACATTTTTTCCCCATCGAGAAAATCCGCTTTTTCCGCCGCGTCTGTGCCAAGCCATGTCATCGTCCAGTTTTCATTATAAAACAGCTCAAACTGGTTTGGCAGCAGGGGGCTTCCTTCCTCCTGCTTGTACTGCATCAATGCAAGGGCCATAAAGACAAGCACAAAAAGAACCGAAATGCCTGTTAATTTGCGCACATATTTTGTTTTATCCCGCCCGTCCATAAAACGCCAAGCTCCTTTCTATTCCAATCTGCTATTTCTTTCAATCTTCTCTTTATATGCAAAAGCGCTTTTCATTTTGCGAAATCATTACCGTTTGGCCTTTGGAAAATGCGAGGCGCTACGATACGGCAGCGTGAAATTTCACCAGTTGAATACAGTATAAAAGATTTTACAGCGGAATGCAATCGCAGTTTTTTGCGCGCCTTTACGTTTACATAAATTTTTATTTTCGGGTTATAATCTTACTGAAAGGAGGGCTTTATGAAATTAGCGGAAAAAAAGGAACCCATCCAAACCATTCCAGACGGCGCATGGGAAGCCGGCATGATCCATGAAAAAAAGAATGTCTCTGAAAAAAAGCGGCTGAATGAAATCACCACGGACGCACAGGGTAATGGATATCCTATAACCAATAAGCAGGGGCATTAATGCCCCTGCCTGCATATCAAACCTTAAACGACGCTACTGTCCGCTTTAACAGCCCGCTTAATTGAGACAGCTCTTCCATCTGCCCGTGAACCGCTTTTGAAATCCCATTGGACTGCTGCGCCGCGTCCTCCATTCCCTGCATGTCTTCCATAATGTCGCCCACCAGCTCTGCCACCGTCTTAATCGACGCGTTGATCTCTTCCATTTTCTGATTCATCTCGATGGACGCGTCTCCCAGGTCGCCGGAAACATCACGGTAAAATACCGCGTCCTCATGGTACATCTGCGCAAGCTCCGTCATGTTCTTATAATCCGCCACCACCTGGTCATTCATAAATCCCAGCAATTTTTGTGAGCTTTGGGACAAATATAAGACGTTTTCCACCACATCCTCTGTCACCTTACGGATTTCGTCTACCGCTTCCTTGGAATTGTCGGCGAGCTGTCGGATTTCCTCCGCCACGACCGCAAATCCCTTTCCGGCTTCTCCCGCCCTCGCCGCTTCTATGGACGCGTTTAACGCTAAAAGATTCGTCTGGGAGCTGATCGCAAGTATCTGGTCTGTCAGCGTGTCAATCTCACTGACCCTCTGGCTTTTACCGATCGCAAGCTCCAACTCCTTTTTCGTGCTCTCATAAAGCCCCATCGCCTGACTTCCCGCGCTTTCAGACGCCTGGGACTGCTTTTTTGCCCGCTCCATAATGATGCCGGACTGCTGCGCGGCTTCCCCTGACTTTTTCGTCACATGCTCCACCGATAAGCCAAGCTCCTGCCCGGCGCGCTGAATGCCGTCGGTCAATTCCTTTGCCGCGTCCGTCTGCTTTCTCGCCCGGACCGCGTCCTCCGCCATTTGGGAAATATTCTGATTTAACGCCGACATCCTCTCAGAGGTGCTTTCCGCAATGGCGCTGATGCTTTCCGCCTCTTCTTTCGTATTTAAAATAATGCCCCGTATCTGCTGCTTTACTTCCACAGTCGCCGTCTTTATCTGTTCCGTTTCATTTTTATATTCCTTTGGAATCGTCTTTTCGCTTGCGGCTTCCTCGGAAAAATCCCCGGATGCGAACTGCTTTAGCATTTGCACCGGAGCTAACGTGCGCCCAATAAGCTGCGCCATAAAGACCGCCACCAAAACGATCATGACAAGCGCCAAAACCGCCGCAACGCCGACCATCGCCACTAAGGATTTTTTCGCGTTCGCCGTAGGCGCCGCAACGCCAAGCTGCCAGCTGCTGCCGGAAATCCCCGCCAGGGTAAAATAACACTTGCTCCCATCGTAATCTGTAAGCTTTTTTACGCCGCTATTTTCATCAGACAACAATCCCTCAAGCCCCGGCATCTTATCCGAAACCGCCACCGCCGCGTCCTCCGTCGGCTCAAACGCTTTATTTTTATGCGCCACATACTGCCCGCTGCTGTCCACCAAAAATCCGTATACATCCTTGTCGTATTGAATGCTCTGGGTCAGCCTGGTTACCGTTTCTAACGTCACATCCAGTCCAACTACAGCCGCAAGCTCCCCGTCTATAAAAACGGGAGACGCGATCGTCGTACACATCTGGTTTGTCAAAACGTCCCAATAAGGGTCTGTTACGATAAGCGCCGCTTCCTTCGCCGCCTGCTGGTACCACCCCCGCGCCACCGGGTCAAATCCGTCTGGAACTTCAGCGTCCCGGTTGGACTGGATAAACTTGCTGTCCTTCGTCCCACAATAAAGGTTGAGCAATTCCTCCCTGTCCTTTGCATGCACGTCCAGCACAGACTGGATAAAATCCTCCTCCATGCTTCCAGCCGCTTCTATGCTGTTTGCCGCGCCCTTTGCAAGCATCTTTTCATTTTCTATCCAGGTATTGACCTCCTCGGCGTATTTTTGCGCGTTCAGCCTCAAAGCGTCCTTCTGGTTCTCGATCAGCCGCCTTCCCGCCACCGTCACGATCCCCGCCGTCGTCAATAAAATACTCGCAATCACAATGCCTATGATGCTTAACGTCAGCTTTCCCTTAATTGTCCTTCCCATGATGCGCACCCCTTAAACCTTAAAATATGATTGTTGTATTGTAGCATATTTCACAAGCAAAAGAAACACTTTGGTACAATTTGTACGATTTACGGGATAAAATACGATCGCGGAAAAGATTTTTGGATATGTTAAATCGTAAAAAATATTTCTTAAATATCGATTTTTAAAAAATATATTTCTCAAAAAATCTATAACAGACCACGCAAAGCCCCATCGGCGCGCCAAACAGCACGCCTCCTATCAATACCCCAAAAAGCAGCTGGCTAACCAAAAAGCCGTCTGACAAAATATACACCCTTAAGCCAAGCGCGGAGCTGACCAAAAAAAATATCCCGCTAAACAGTCCCGGAGACACTTTTTTGTCTTTTATCGTATAAAAGAAATGATCCCCGAAATTTATAACGCCCCACACAAGTATCCCGATCCCAAAGCACGCAAGCAATGGATTCGATATATTAAATAAATATAAAAATATAGAAATCAAAAGCATCGGATAATAGATAAACAGATTGTTCGCCATCCAGTGCCCATGGGTCATATGGTATGGCAGCCATTTATGCTCGTACATCCATTTTGGAAAATTCCCGATGGCTTCCTCAAATAAATGAAACGGCATATAAATCACAAAATTCAAAAAAATAAAATCAGTCACGCTCATTTTTCCTCCCTCACTTTCAAAAGCCCTTTTTCAAAGCCTTCCTCCCATTTTTCCAGCGTTTCTAACAACAGATATTGCTGCTCTAATATCGTTTTCCCATAAAAAGGAATGTCTTTATGCGCCAGCTGCTGCTCTTCAATCTGCGCTTTGGTAGCCTGAATGCTATTTTTCATATTTGCGACGCATTCATCCGCAAAATTCTCCTCCAGCAATGCCAGATTCACAATTACCGCGTTAAAATCCAAAAAAATCCTAGTCTGCGCTACAGAAAATTTCGTCATCAGATCCCGAAAAGCCTCTTTTCCCTTTTGCGTGATCGTGTATACCGTTTTTTCCGGCATATTGCCATTTTTCACCGTCTGACTTTCCACATACCCTTTCGCTTCATACTGGACTACTTTTTTGTAAACCGTAAAAGACCCGATTTTCACCCACCTGGCAAGGTTCCTGGCTTCTATTTGCTTTTGCAGGTCATACGCGCTTTTCGGACTTTGACAGATAGATCCTAAAATGACCAGATCGATCGTAGACATCTTCCACCTCCTATTGTATTATCTATCACTGTATTATACAGTATTTAAAAAAAATGTCAAGCATATCCTGCGCTCCATTTCCGCAAAAGGGACAGAAGAAAAAGAGGAGGCGCCTTTTTTGTCTTATGAAGAATTTATAAAACTGACATCCGCAGAAAAGGCTGGACTCAAAAGCCTTTTCTCCCAAAATTTTTATCAAAATCCGTTAAGCAAACTTGCATATCCTTCAAAGACGTTGCCTTCCTGTACGTAACGACATCCCCCTCTTTGATTTCCCCACATAAGATCGGCGAATCCACATCATACCCTTTTACCGTTTCCTCCACCTTTTTCTCATTAAAATTTGCATAGCAATATTTACATCCGTTTAAGCATGTATGATAGGCTCCCACCTCCACGCTTTCTATGCACCGGCATGCCCCTCTTTGATTTTTATCTTTCTTTGCGTCTATTTTGCACCCCAGTAGGCTCTCCACCAATTTTTGATCTATGCAGCTTCCAGGACTTACGCCTATTTCCCCAAAATCCATTTCCTCTGCGCAGGCTTCTACCGTTATATGATGGCGCGATGCGATATGTGCGATGTCTTTTGCAAGCTTTACCATGCCATCAGGCGTAAAAACCTCCACCCCAATTCCTTTCATATTTCGCTTTGTATTCGCATAGAAATCTACAAAGCTTATCACTGCTTTTTTTGTATAGCCCGACAGACTGTTCGCGATTTCCCCAAAGGCTTTTAAATGATATTCCACTGTATATCTTTTACTAAGAAAAATCGGGTCGTACCTCCATATTACCCTCTCTTTCCCGATCTTTTTAGATAATCTTTTAAATATTTCAAGCATTTCTCTTTTATCCGGGACGTTCGGCTCTATATCCTTTCCATACCCGGTCAGCGTAAATTGAAAATAATGCATATAGTCTTTAAAACACCCCAACCTCTCTATTATATTCGCCGGATTTTTCGTCCAAAACACAATGCAATCCACAACCTCTGGCGATAAAGGAATCTTGCTTACCTGATGCGGGTTTATCGGATTTTTCACGTATAAAAACCCCTCTTTTAATCTTTGGATAAACCAGTCGGAATAAAAAGCTGGTATATCTGTCCTTCTGCTTACGCTTAATATCATAACGGCTCTTTTCTTGTCCCTTCTTATCTTTTCTGAATCTAATCTTATCCTTCTTTTTGTTATTCTAAAAGCATTACTCTATCCCATCAAATAACTGTTCAAAATCAATCTGGATATTTGGGAAATGAATTAAGCGCAGATCTTTTTTATTTTCTTTTGTTACCGTATCGATTAAAAAATATTTTGGAACTTCGCCCTCATAATCTAATTCATATAATTCCACGGAGCGTTTTCTGATATCGATGATCCAATATTCCGGCACCTCTTCCGTCCGATATATGTCTTTTTTTTCTGTCCGGTCATATTTTGCGGTTGACGGAGACAACACTTCCAATACAAATTGCGGCGCGTTGATAAAACTGTTGCCCTTTCTGCTTTTAATATGGCAGTTTATGGATGCATCCGGAATAACCGTTTTTTCGCTCCCGTCATTCATTTTCCACTTATATTGCACATTATCCGGATACACTCTGCATGTGCTGTCCTTTAATTGATTATAAACCATATTTACAAAATTCGTTATTACCGTAGATTTGTCTGGCGACGCGCCCGCCATATCTGTGACCTGCAAATTTAAACTCATGGCATTTCCTCCAATATTTCCTGTTGTCAATATGCTGTTTTCGCACGAATGCGAAGTAAGCGGCTTGGAAATTTTTATTTTGCCGCCAGATATATCCTGCTGATAATTTTATCGAAGCAAATGAGAGTGACACTAACTAATAGAAACAACATTCAGAACATACCAGCGCATCACAAAAGAAAAGAAAAAAACATTAAAATCTGAAACGAAATATAAATGCCAAAAACAGACTGTGTACCTGTGTCCCATTTTTAAAAAGGGACACAAATGGTACACAATCTAACTTTTTATTACTTGAAACGATTTATCTTTTGAAGTCTAAGTTCTGCCATCATCTTAATAAATATGCTGTTTTACTAGAACTTCCCAGCCTTCGCCGCTTCCTCCACGGATACAGCCACCGCAACCGTAGCGCCGACCATTGGGTTATTTCCCATGCCGATCAAGCCCATCATTTCAACGTGCGCCGGAACGGATGAAGAGCCTGCGAACTGTGCGTCGGAGTGCATACGTCCCATCGTGTCTGTCATGCCGTAAGAAGCCGGGCCTGCCGCCATGTTGTCTGGATGCAGGGTACGGCCTGTGCCGCCGCCGGATGCTACAGAAAAGTATTTCTTGCCCTGCTCGTTGCATTCTTTCTTATAGGTGCCCGCTACCGGATGCTGGAAACGGGTTGGGTTTGTGGAGTTGCCTGTGATCGATACGCCTACGTTTTCGTGGTGCATGATCGCAACGCCTTCCTGTACGTCATCCGCGCCATAGCATTTTACAGAAGCTCGAAGGCCGTTTGAATATGCTTTTTCATATTCCACATTCAGCTTTGCTTCTTTATAGTCATACTTTGTCTCGACATATGTAAAGCCATTGATGCGGGAGATGATCTGAGCCGCGTCTTTTCCTAAACCGTTTAAGATAACGCGCAATGGTTTCTGGCGCACTTTGTTTGCTTTTTCCGCAATGCCGATCGCGCCTTCCGCAGCCGCAAAGGATTCATGCCCAGCTAAAAAGCAGAAGCAGTCTGTCTCTTCTTCTAAGAGCATTTTTCCTAAATTTCCATGTCCAAGGCCAACCTTTCTGTGATCTGCAACAGAGCCAGGAATGCAGAATGCCTGAAGCCCTTCGCCAATCGCAGCGGCAGCGTCCGCAGCTTTTTTGCAGCCTTTTTTGATCGCGATCGCAGCGCCTACGGTATAAGCCCAGCAAGCGTTTTCAAAACAGATCGGCTGGATTTTCTTTACCTGCTCGTATACATCAAGACCAGCGTCCTTTGTGATTTTTTCCGCTTCCTCGATCGAAGCG
>CANDMI010000064.1 GCA_947385775.1 uncultured Eubacterium sp.
AATCGGGGAAAATGACTGATATTTTGCCTTCTTCCTCATAGAAAACAGCCGGGTATACATAATTCATAAATCAATGTTCCTTTCCATGTTTTATTTAAAGGGCAGGGGATTATTTCAGCCCCGCCTGATTTCGTATGGATTTAACAATACTTTTTGGGATGTTTCCTCCTTACAATGACATAATAACACGTACTTTACGTATTATCAAGAGAAAAACGTAAATCTACGTATTTTACAATACGTTACAGTTTTGCTTTCGACTTTACTGAAATCGAATAACAGTTCGTCAAGAAAAACCGCTTGACACCGCCCGCCTTATATGTTAAACTACTCAAGGCTCAAAGAACGGGGTGCGTGATTTATGGAGCAAAAAGTAGAGCAGGCTTATTTATATGATTTTTATGGAGAGCTATTGAATGAGCGCCAGCAGAGCATTTATAAGGAGTTTATCTTTCAGGATTTTTCGTTTAGCGAGATCGCGCAAAATGAAGGGATCAGCCGCCAGGGGGCTTACGATATGGTAAAGCGCTGCACCAATATTTTAGAAGGCTACGAGTCCAAGCTCCATTTGGTGCAAAAATTCCTGGATACGAAAAAACGCGTGGAAAAAATACAGGCTTTGACCGGGCAGGGGCAGTTGTGCCAATTAAATGAAATAGATAAGATCCATCAGGTGTTCGATGAGATAAACCAGTTATCCAGCGCGATCTTAGAGAGTATGTAAAGAGCATTTGAAATATAAGGAAAGCTTGAACTATCCCGTAAAGGAGATACCATATGGCATTTGACAGTTTAACGGAAAAACTCCAAAATATTTTTAAAAACCTGCGAAGCAAAGGCCGACTGACGGAAGAAGACGTAAAATCCGCCCTAAAGGAGGTCAAGCTCGCGCTCTTAGAGGCGGACGTAAATTTTAAGGTTGTAAAAAGCTTTATCAAAACGGTGCAGGAGCGCGCGATCGGCTCGGACGTGATGAACGGCTTAAATCCCGGTCAGATGGTCATTAAGATCGTAAATGACGAGATGGTCGAGATGATGGGGACGCAGACAACGGAAATATCGCTAAAGCAGGGCGTCGCCATTACCGTGATTATGATGGCGGGCTTACAGGGCGCGGGGAAAACGACAACGACGGCAAAGATTGCGGGAAAGCTAAAGCAAAAAGGCAAAAAGCCGTTGCTTGTGGCCTGTGACGTGTACCGTCCGGCCGCGATCGAGCAGCTTCAGATCAATGGGCAAAAGCAGGGGATCGACGTTTTTTCCATGGGCGCGAAAAACAGCCCGGTGGATATCGCAAAGGCCGCGGTCGAGCATGCCGCAAAAAACGGGTTTAACGTTGTGATTCTGGATACGGCAGGCAGGCTCCATATAGACGAGTCGATGATGCAGGAATTAGAGGAGATCAAAAGGCAGGTGGATGTGCACCAGACCATTCTTGTGGTTGACGCGATGACAGGGCAGGACGCAGTCAATGTGGCGACCTCCTTTGAGCAAAAGATCGGCATCGACGGAGTCATCCTCACAAAGTTGGATGGCGATACAAGGGGCGGGGCGGCGCTTTCTATCCGCGCGGTTACCGGAAAGCCGATCCTTTATGTCGGCATGGGGGAGAAGCTGTCGGATTTAGAGCAGTTTTATCCAGACCGTATGGCTTCCAGGATACTTGGCATGGGAGACATTTTGACTCTGATCGAAAAAGCGGAAGCGGAGATCGACCAGGACAAAGCCAAGCAGATGGAGCAAAAATTCATGAAGGCGGAATTTGGTTTTGACGATTATTTAGAATCCATGAACCAGATGCGAAAGATGGGCGGGATCACCAATATCCTGTCGATGATGCCTGGAATCGGAAGCTCCCAGATGGAGGACATTGAAAAGGCGATGGATGATAAGAAAATGGCGCGAATTGAGGCCATTATTTATTCCATGACTCCAAAGGAGCGCAGCAATCCATCGATCTTAAACCCGAGCAGGAAACGGCGCGTGGCGAATGGGGCGGGCGTGGACATTGCGCAGGTCAACAGTCTTGTAAAGCAGTTTGAGCAGACTCGCAAGATGATGAAGCAGATGTCCGGCATGATGGGCGCAAAAGGCAGACGCGGTGGTAAAATTGGAAGATTCAAACTTCCATTTTAACATAGATTTTCTTTAGACATCATAAATAGTTTAGGAGGTGAATCAAAGTGGCAGTAAAGATCAGGTTAAAGAGACTGGGAAAGAAGAAAAGCCCTTTCTATAGAATCGTAGTTGCAGATGCCAGGACAGCTCGAAATGGGAAGAGCATTGATGAGATTGGGACTTATGACCCAACGAAGAACCCAAGCGAATTCCATGTAGACGCGGACGCGGTAAAAAAATGGCTTGCCAATGGCGCACAGCCGACAGAGACTGTAGCTAAGATTTTAAAGGCAGCAGGAATTGAGAAATAGCGGGGGATTTATGAAAGAATTAGTTGAAGTTCTTGCAAAATCGCTGGTTGATTACCCAGAGCAGGTCGAGGTGACGCAGACGCAGAGCGATAAGTCCATTTTGCTCGAACTGCGCGTCGCACAGTCAGACATGGGCAAGGTAATCGGCAAACAGGGGCGGATTGCCAAAGCCATCCGAACCGTTGTAAAAGCGGCAGCCTCTAAGGAAGAAAAAAAGGTTATTGTCGAGATCGTACAGTAACGGGAATATGGAATTTTAAAAATTGCCCCAGGCACATAAAATACGTGTTTGGGGCAGTTCCTTACTTTATGGAAAGGCAGGCAGCGATGCAGGATTTATTACAGGTAGGCGCAGTTACGTCGACGCACGGGCTGCGGGGGGAAGTAAAGGTATTTCCGACAACGGACGACCCGAAGCGGTATCTGAAATTGAAAAATGTGTACGTAGAAGCAAAAAAGCAGCGGATGGAGCTGGAAATAGAAAGAGTCCGTTTCTTTAAAAATCTGGTCATCGTAAAGTTCAAAGGGTTGGACGACATTAACGATGTGGAGTCGTATAAAGGCGCGAAGCTGTATGTTGCAAGAAAAGACGCGGTGCCGCTTGAGGAAGGGGAATACTTTGCGGCGGATCTAATCGGGCTTACGGTCTTAGAAGAAAAGGAAAAGGAAGACGAAGCAAAAGAGCTGGGGACTTTGACAGACGTTTTACAGACCGGGGCGAATGACGTTTACGCGGTCAGAAAGCCGGATGGGAAAGAGCTTTTGATCCCTGCGATCAAAGACTGCGTTAAAAAGATAGATATCCCGGGGGGAAAGGTCATCGTGCGTCTGCTGCCGGGGTTAACTGACCTATAAGGCATAGCGGCATTTATATAAATGAAAAAACAAGCAAATAGAATGAAGGAAATAAAAGGGATCATATAAGGAAATAGAACATGGAAAGGACAGGGATTCGGTTTCACATTTTAACCCTGTTTCCAGAAATGGTGGAGCAGGGGCTTTCCACAAGCATTATCGGAAGGGCTGCGTCAAAGGGCTGCATCGAGATCCATGCCGTCAATATCCGGGACTATTCGAAAGACAAGCATAAAAAAGTGGACGATTACCCTTACGGGGGCGGCGCTGGCATGGTCATGCAGGCGCAGCCGATCTACGACGCGTGGAAGGCTGTGACGGATGCGATTAAATGCGAAGGCGAAAGCGGACGCAGCGTCAGGACGGTTTATCTTACGCCCCAGGGCAGCCTGTTTAACCAGCAAATGGCAAAGGAGCTTGCAAAGGAGCGGGATCTGGTCTTTTTATGCGGCCATTATGAAGGGGTGGACGAGCGGGTTTTGGAAGAGATCGTGACAGACCATGTGTCGATCGGGGATTATATCTTGACCGGGGGCGAGCTTGCGGCGATGGTGATGGCGGACGCGATCGCAAGGATGGCTCCCGGGGTGTTGGCAAACGACCAGTCCGGGGTAACGGAATCGTTAGAAGGAAACCTTTTGGAATATCCGCAGTACAGCCGCCCCAGGGTGTGGAATGGGAAAGCCGTCCCGGAGACGCTTTTATCCGGCGACCATGCCAGGGTGGACGCATGGCGAAAGGAGCAGTCGGTTTTAAGGACAAAGGAGCGCAGGCCGGATCTGTATGCGCGCTTTTCGCTTTCGGAGCAGTCGGAGTGATCTGGGAAGAAATCAGATAAGAGAGGGGGAAAAATATGAAGCAGTCTTTTGGAATGAGCCAGCAGGGGGATTTAAAGGAAGCGGTTCGCGCTTTGGGGCAAAAGCCGCAGTTTTTGATGCTGATGTCGAACGGGGAGCAATTTGAAACCCATGTGGCGCAGCTTGAAGAGCTGTATCCAAACGTGCCAAGCATCGGCTGTATCGGCATGTGCTATGACACGCGGGTGGTGGAAAAGGGCGTAGGCGTGGTGGCGTTTTCGGATGGCGTGAGCGCTACGGCCAATGTGTTAGAGGAAGCGTCCACGATGCCAGTGAAGTATATCGCGCGTTTGCAGCAGGATTTGTCAAGCATTGGCGGTTCTAATAAAGATACGGTCTGCATTGATTTTTGTTCTGGCAATGACGCATGCGTGCTTACGACAATATATAGCGTATTAGGGCGAAAGGGCATTTCTTTGGTAGGCGGCACGGGCGACGCTGGAAAAGTGTCGGCAAACGGAAAGGTGTATGAGGACGCGGCGGCGTACGCGCTGATCAAAAACCACCATGGCAGGGTAAAGGCATACAAGGAAAATATCTACCATAAGCTTGGGGATTACCGCTTTATCGCGTCCAAAACCGACCGGGCGAATTACGTTATCGGGGAATTAAACGGAAAGCCGGCAAAGCAGGTTTATCAGAATATCTTACATGTGTCAGAACAGCAGATCCAGACCCAGACGTTTAAAAACCCGTTTGGAAAGATCAACGGAAATGAGATGTGCATTATCTCCATAAAGGAAGTAAAGGGCAACGCATTGGCATGTTTTCGGCAGGTGAACGACTCCGACGTGCTGGTCATGCTGGAGCTGGGGGATTTTAAGGAGGTTGTGCGGGATACGATACGCACGATCAAACAGGATTTTTCAAAGATTTCCGCGGTGTTTTCCGTAAACTGCCTGTTTCGGTATTTATTATTCAATGACAACAATTATATGCAAAATTACTTGCAGGATATGAGCCATCTGGGAAACCATGTGGGCCTGGTGGGATATGGGGAGCATTACAATAACCAGTTTGTAAACCAGTCTATGTCATGCGTAGTGTTTGAATGAGGGGGATAAAATGCGGCTATTCAAAAAAGAAGCAAAAGTGCAGCAGCAAAAAAAAGAGAGCCTTTATCCTGTGTTACATGTTGTGGACAGTTTAAAGGGCTATTTAAAGGAGGTCGTGCAAAAGGAAGTGGATTCCTTGCAGGAGCTTTCCCGGGTAAACACCTCTTTTCAGCATGTGCTTGGCGAGACAGAGAGTTTTAAAGGGAAGCTACAGGATTTTGGGCAGACTTTTTCCAACATCAACGAGACGTCCAGCCAGTTTATGACCGTAAGGGATGAGATCAATGAGTCCGTAAAGCAGGCGGAGGGCGAGGTGGAGGAGCTAAAAAACAGTTCGCTCCAGGTGGAAACCCATTTTGAAGAGATGGAAAGCACGTTTCGGGATTTTGAAAATGCAATCAAAAAAATCCGGGAGTCCACGAAAAAAATCGAGACCATCGCGGAACAGACCAATATTTTAGCCTTAAACGCGTCAATCGAAGCGGCGCGGGCCGGGGAGTTTGGAAAAGGGTTTGCGGTGGTTGCCGGGGAAGTGAAAAACCTGGCCGACGAGATCAAAGGGCTGGTGTCCGATGTAGGGGACGGGATTTTAGAGGTGGAGCAGGGCACGAATAACCTCAATTCCAACATCCAAGCGTCCTCCCAGGCGTTGATGCAAAGCGTGGAAAAGGTAGACCAGACCTATGAGATGTTTGACCGTATTTCCCAGTCGGCGGAAAGCGCGAAGGTCGTCCAGTCAGAGATTTCAGACGCGATCGTTGGCTCCCAGGCGGCGTTGGACGGGCTGTGCGGTTACTTTGACGAAGCGACGAAGCAGTACGAGGACGTGCTAAGGCATATCGAGCACGCAAACCGGCTTGGGACGACAAAAAGCGCGATGTTTGAGGACGTGGACAATATGCTCTCCCAGGTGCCGCCGATTATCAAAGAGTGCGGTTAAAATGCCGTTAGTTCTACAAAAAAAGCGCGTTGAAAAAAGCATTTTTAAAATCCCTGCGCTCTCCAATCCAATCAGAGAGGCGGATTTTACCGAATGCTTTTTCCTGCGCGCTTTATTTCTGTGTTTTTGCCATGGATCTATCGGAGCTTTATTCTTTCACCTTTATTTTCATGGAAATTGTTTTTTTTTCTCCGGTTTTTAATGTGACAGTCGCCTTTATCACAGCGTTTCCGGCTTTTTCCCCAGTGATCTTTCCCGTTTTGGACACCTTTGCCACGGATTTTTTCGAGGATCGATAGGCAATCTTTTTCAACCGGCTTTTATCCAGGCTGGCGTTTAGCTGAAAACGGATGCTTTTTCCTGCTTTTATCGTTGCGAACGCTTTTTTTGCCTTTATTTTATCCAGAGTCCGGTCTGAATCGACGCTGCCTGGCGTTTGCGCGGAGGGACCGTCTTTTTCGTCTGACGGCTGTTTCTTTTTTGCGGGAATGGCTTCGCCTGTTTGAAGCAGCGCCCCGCAGCCTTGGCAGTGCACGTCTCCGGTATACCCGTCCTGCGTTTTTGTAGCGTTCCGGGCGTTTTGGATGTCTGTGCCGCCGGAATGGTTTGTGGGGTCTAAGTCTAGCTCTTGCGGCTTTTCGTCGCTGTATTCTGCGCCGGCGTAGTATGCCCGGGCGGTATAAATGGCGGTTCCTTTTTCGTTGCAGGTTCCAGGAGTCTGGATCTTTTTTGTTACGTTGCAATCGATGCCCGATGCGGCGTGGGCAGGGTTTGTCTGACAGTGGATGGCAAAGCTGCAACCGCTAAGGTCCGCGTTCCAGAAAAAATCCGTTTCATACGCATGGGTATGCGCTTCGTTGTCAGAAATCAGATGCGGCATGAGATTGCCGCCCTGGGCAAGCGAAAGCTCTGTAGCGGAAAACAGGCTGTACATATCCTCGGAATATTTGTATTGGATAAACGTCTCCGGCTTGACATAGACGGAATTTCCCAGGCTGTAGGTCTCCGCCGGAAGTTTTATGGTATATCCGCTTTGGACGCTCCCATAAGTATACCCGGTCAAAAACAGCTTTTGATCCGCGCCGATCGTGCCGGTATCGCAGTTTGTCACATCCACAAGGTAATTTCCCCTGCTTCCCATATGCACGACGTTCCACATATGAAGCCCCGGGCTTTTGCCGCTGTATGCGGTTCCGTTTACCGTATAGCAGTAAATGTTGGCGTTTGAAAATGCCGTTTCATCGCACAAATATTGAAACGCTTTTGCGTATCCCTCGCATACGACGTTTGTGGACGGATCGTTGTCAAATACATAGATCAGCTGCCATGGGTCGCTGTTTGCTTCCGCGCCTTTTGCCGCCGCGTTTTCGTTGTAGGAGGTCAGCTCGCAGATCTTTTTGCAGTAAAAGGCAAGCTTTTCATAATCCGATTTTCCTGCCGCCTCCGCGACGATGCGCCTAGCGTTTGCGGCTGCTTTTGCGGCGGAGCCTGTCTTTTGCGTGTCCGCCTGGAAGTCATTTGCGGCGTAGGCCTGGTTTACCGGAAGCTGGAATACGATGGCGGCGTTTTCCGGAAAGGATAAGCCTGTCGCCGCGTCAAACTGATATTGCGGCCAGGATTGGATCGTGGATTTCGAACGGTCGTACCAGTACAGCTCATACGGGCAGTCGCCGATCAGCGCGGTTATAATAAGGCGCGGGGAAAAGTCAAACAGCTTGTTTTTTATGTAATCCGCCACCTCTTCTTTTGTAGGAGCCGTATTTGTTGAAGCGTCCGAAAACCCAAGCTCTTTGGCGGTAAAAGCCCTCCTGCCAAGCAGGCTGCTTACGGGGATAGAAAAGCTCGTGGAGCTTCTTTCACCGTCCGCCACTTTTTCAATCTCTTTTTTTAACGTAAGGTAAATGATCTTATCCTGCCCGCGCAGCTTGCCGATGCTGTTTAGGTTTTTTAACGTGGCGTGGCCCGCAAATAAAGCGGCCTCATCCCAGCTTTCGCCAGGGGAGAGGGGAATATTTATGCGGCTTGCCTGGAGAGTTTCATTTGCTTTTGCGCCCGCAAAGCAAGGACGGGCAGACTGCGGAAGAAAAAGGAGCGCGGCGGTCATTGCGGCAAGGATGCATAACAGGGAAAGGGCGTAGCGGTATTTGGATTTGGATGTCATTTTTTTACCTGCTTTCTTGTAGGGTGTACGAGTTGCCTTTATGATTTTATTATAAGGGGTTGGGGGAGGTTTGTCTAGGAATAAAGTTTTTTTGGTAAGGTTTCGGTAAGGTTTAGTATAGAAAAGGCGTTGCAGCTATAGTGAACCGAACGCGGGGGATGGAGGGCTGGGCTGGCTTTCGGTTCCCATTCCAGAATGTAAGAAGCCCTAAACATTCTGCATTTACGTTTGCACTGCCGGACGGACGCGCCGCCTAAACCGCCCTGGCTGCGCCAGAGGCGAAAGGCGCCGCTTACGGCTTCGCCGCCTGGTTATCAGGCAGAATGCTAACGGCTTCTAACATTCTTTCATACGTCACCGAAAGCCAGCCCAGCCCTCCATCCCCCGCTGGGTTTCATAAGTTGTACTGACAAACGCGAAACCTATTAGAAAGAACAAGATATCGCTTATCTGCTAGAAATTGCAGGCAGTAATTTTCAGTAATGCTTGTGAAAAACAGCCTGGAGAGGGGAGTTGCCCGGTCTGGCTGGGGCGTTTGGAAGAATGTTTAGAAGTTCTTCGTATTCTGTTTGATAAACAGGCGGCGAAGCCGTAAGCGGCGCCTATCGCTTCTGGCGCAGCCAGGGCGATTTAGGCGTCGCGTCCGTCCGGCTGTGAAAACACAAAATCAGAATACCTAGAACTTCTTACATTCTGGAATGGCCCCAGACAGGCCGGGCAACTCCCCTCTCCAAGCGTCCGTCTATCTCCAAATATAACATCTTATCGGAACTGTTCCGAGTCCGTTCGAATTACACGAAAAAAATCTCAAAAAAACTTGCATTCCCCATATGGTTATGTTAAATTAGAACTGTTGTGAACAAAAGGCGATGGTCCTCTGGTACGTACAGCCATTATCCATATGAAATATACGAGATCTAAGAAAATCTGCCCAAATAAGCAAAACGCGCGAAAGAAAAACTCGCGAATGAAACGCGCAAAAAAACGCCGGGCAAGAGGAGCTGTACAGCGTGTATTTAAGAACATCAAATCAGATTAGGAGGTCACAAAATGAATCCAACAGAAATTATCAGAAACATTGAAGCGGCTCAGATGAAAAAGGAAGTGGAGCAGTTCCATGTCGGCGACACCGTGCGGGTGTATGGTAAGATTAAGGAAGGAAACCGCGAAAGAGTCCAGATGTTTGAAGGGGTTGTGTTAAAAAGGCAGGGGACAAGCAGCCGTGAGACGTTTACAGTTCGTAAAATCTCTAATGGCGTAGGCGTGGAAAAAACCTGGCCAGTGCATTCTCCGAACGTGGAAAAGATCGAGGTTGTACGCCGCGGTAAAGTAAGGCGCGCAAAGCTTTACTATTTAAGAGACCGTGTCGGCAAACGCGCGAAGGTAAAAGAGCTGGTTAAATAAGGCGGTTGCGGCGGTTGGAGTTGCCGCGGCCCAAAGACAAGAGACAATTGCAGGATTGTCTCTTTTTTAAAACCAGATATTAGAAAAAAATTTAGGATTTCCAGAGCTTTTTGAAAGGGAAAAACATATGGGAAAGCGAGTGAAAGGGCTAAGCTTTGGCGCGAAGCCAGAACGCAAGATAAATGTGTCGAAGGTCCGGGAAGCCATTGTATGGTTGATTGAAATTGGCATTGCGGTGGCGACTGCGTTTGTTTTCGCTTATTTTTTCGGAGTCCGCGCGAGCGTGATCGGGCCTTCGATGTCGCCGCAGTTAGAAGATGGGAATGAGGTTTTGATCAATCGGTTTTCTTATAAATTTGTTTCCCCAAAATCAGGGGATGTCATTGCTTTTTTTCCAAATGGGAATAAAAATACGCATTATTATGTAAAACGGGTCATTGGGCTGCCGGGCGATACGGTGCAGATAAAAGACGGCGTCGTCTATGTCAATGGGAAAGAGTATCAGGAGACGACGGAGGTTTCCCGTATGGAGGATGCGGGGCTTGCCGAGGGCGAGCTAAAGCTTGGCGAGGATGAATATTTTGTGCTGGGGGACAACCGCAACAACAGCGAGGACAGCCGGTATGTCAATATCGGCAACGTAAAAGAGGAATATATGATCGGAAAGGCATGGTTTCAGATTACGCCGAGAGATAAAATTGGTTTTATAAAATAGGAAGGACGACATATGCAGTATCAGTGGTATCCAGGCCATATGACAAAAGCAAGGCGGCAGATGGCAGAAGACCTAAAGCTCGTGGACCTTATGATCGAATTAGTGGACGCGAGGGTTCCTTTAAGCAGCCGCAATCCAGACATTGACAGCATGGGGCAAAATAAGTCGAGAGTGATCTTGTTAAATAAAGCGGACCTGGCGGATGAAGAATGCAACCGGGCATGGGAGCGGCATTTTACGGAGAAAGGGATGTATGCGGTCCTTATGGATTCCAGGAGCCGGGCGGGAATGAAAACGATACAGTCCGTGATACAAAAGGCATGCCAGGAAAAAATAGAGAAAAATAAAAAACGCGGGATTTTAAACCGCCCGGTGCGCGCGATGGTCGTCGGCATCCCAAATGTGGGAAAGTCCACCTTTATCAATTCCTTTGCGGGCAGGGCGTGCGCGAAAACGGGAAATAAGCCCGGAGTCACAAAGGGCAGACAGTGGATCAGGCTGAATAAAAACGTAGAGCTTTTGGACACGCCAGGGATTTTATGGCCGAAATTTGAAGACCAGGCGGTCGGCATGCATCTGGCGTTTATCGGCTCTATGAATGACGAGCTGGTAAACCAGGAGGAGCTTTCGATGGAGCTGATAAAACTGGTCGAAAGCAATTACCCAGGGGCGTTGCAGGAGCGTTACGGCGCGGATAGCGGCTTATCTTCGGTGGAAATGTTAACGCAGGTGGCAAAGAGCAGGAAGTGTTTAAAAAAAGGCGGCGAATATGACACGCAAAAAGCGGCGGCGATCTTACTGGACGATTTTCGAAGCGGCAGGCTTGGGCGGATTACGATCGAGGCTCCAGAAAGATGAAAGCGATCGTAAAGGACGTCGTTGGGCTGTGCTTATATTTATGCATTATTTTAGGATGCACGTATTTGGCGGTGCATTTTGTCGCGCAGCGCACGATGGTGGAAGGCACGTCTATGGCGCCCGCGCTGTTTCATGGCGACCAGGTTATCATCGATAAGATCTCTTACCGTTTCCATGAGCCGCAGCGATATGACCTGGTGGCGTTTCCGTACCGCTATGAACAGGATACGTATTTTGTAAAACGGATCATTGGATTGCCGGGAGAAAAAGTGTACATTGACGCACAGGGGACGATATTTATCAACGACGAGGCTTTAGATGAACGCTATGGGTTAGAGCGCATCAACCAGCCCGGCAATGCGTTAACGCCCAGGATATTGGGCAAGGGGGAATATTTTTTGCTTGGGGACAACCGAAACGACAGCATGGACAGCAGGGATTCCAGGGTAGGGCTTGTGCGCCGCAATGAGATCATTGGAAAAGTATTTTTGCGCATCCTGCCACTGTCTTCGGCGGGGCGCGTAGAATGATAAATGGCGTATTTTAAATTCAGAAAGGACAAAGATGGCGCAGATAACGGTCAGCCAGATCAAAAACGAGTACCAGGCAGCAGCGTTAGCGATGCTGCCTGATTTTATAAGCAGGCATAAAGAGGATCAAAGGGCGGGAGTGGCAAAGCTCGTAAGCCAGGCGCGAAAAAAAATGGAGGGCTTGCAGGCAGAGCGGGACAGGCTTTTTAAGCTTAGCGCCTATGAGCGCGAATACAGCGGATATGCGTATATATGCGGGGTGGACGAGGCGGGACGAGGCCCGCTGGCAGGCCCGGTGGCGGCAGGCGCGGTCATTTTGCCAAAGGGGTGCGAGATATTATACATTAATGACTCCAAGCGGCTTTCCGCCAAAAAAAGAAGCGAGCTGTATGACGAGATCGTATCAAAAGCGCTTGCCTGGGGAGTCGGGCTTTGCGCGCCGCAGCGAATTGATGAGATCAATATTTTGCAGGCAACCTACGAAGCTATGCGGGAAGCTATCAACAATCTTGGGATAAAACCCGATATATTGTTAAACGACGCAGTTACCATACCGGATATGGAAATCCGCCAGGAGGCCATCATAAAAGGGGACGCAAAAAGCGTTTCGATTGCGGCGGCGAGCATCCTTGCGAAAGTCACAAGGGATCGGATCATGGAGGAATATGACAGCCAGTATCCGGGGTATGGTTTTTCCATACATAAAGGGTATGGGACGAAGGCGCACATCGAGGCGTTAAAGCGGCTGGGGCCGTCAGACATACATCGAAAGTCATTTATCACGCATTTTTTGTAAAGCATCATGGCATATAGATTCGCTTATACAAGGTTGGGAGGCAGGGGCTATGCAGATTTCAGATTTTTTGGGGCAGTACCAGGCGATGCTGGATAGCGCGTCGTCGTCGCAGTCAGTGACCCGCACGGAAGGGTCGGTGGAAAACCTTACGTCCACGCTGACGCAGCTACAGGCTGGCATGATTTTTGAGGGCAGCATCAAATCCATTTCCGGCTCCAAGGCGCTTTTGGGGCTTGGAAACGGGCAGACGATCGCGGCCCGGATGGAGGGCGGCATAG
Organism: uncultured Eubacterium sp.; assembly: GCA_947385775.1. Taxonomy (GTDB): domain Bacteria; phylum Bacillota; class Clostridia; order Lachnospirales; family Lachnospiraceae; genus Eubacterium_J. Next base: position 12,879 of record CANDMI010000064.1, read on the forward strand.
ACCTGATGCTTGGGCAGTCGGTATTTTTCCAGGTGAAATCAAACGATGGAAAGACCATAGAAATAAAGCCGTATGTGGCTGACCATAACTTTAATCCCGCGATTCAAAAAGCGCTGGACGCGGCGGGGATGGAAATGACAAAAGACACGCTGGACATGGTCAATCATATGATGGAGCAGGGGATGCCGATTGATAAAAATTCCCTCGCCTCCATGTACCATACATTGCTGCAAAACCCTGGAGTCCCGATGCAGACGGCGATGGCCATGAGCAAGCTTGGCATTCCGGTCAACCCGCAGATGGCGGCGCAGTTTGAAAATTACTTAAACGACCGTTACGCGCTGCTTGACCAGATGGAGCAGGTTGCGGACGCGCTTCCAGAGGCGTACGCGAAGGCTTCCGGTCAGGGCATGGGAAGCCTGCTGCAATTAAACGGGCAGATACTTGCCATTTTAGGCGGGACGCAGGATGGGGCGCAGCTTTTTTTGCCGGGGCAGGCGGATCAAGAGCAAGGCGCGGGAGCCTTTCAGGAGGGAAGCCAGGCTGTGGGTGACGGTCAGTCAGGGGGAGCCGTTTTCAATGGAAGCGTGGAAAATTCAGAAAATATGAATAATTTAAATATGAATAATTTAAATGCAGATGGGAGTCCAAAACCAGGCGCACCGACAGAAGAAGGCCAAACTCCAGGCGCGCTGTCAAAAGAAGGAAAAGAGCCGGGCGCACTGTCAGAAAGCGAAGGCGCCATGGAAGCAAAAGAAAAGGACGCGGTGTTGAATGGGCAGGCGGGAAAAGAAGCCTCTTTCGGGCGGACATTGGAAGAATTGCTTTCCAAAAAACAGCTTGGCGCGCTGCGCTCCCAGCTTTCGGCGGTGTTTTCAGAGGAAAAGGGGGAGAGCCTTAACACAAAGCTTACGGCGAAGGAATTTTTAGACGCGCTTGCAAAGCAGTTGGAAAGCGGGGAATTTTTAGGAGGCAAAAAGGAAGCGCTGTCGAAATTATTGTTATCGAAGGAATACCATACGCTTTTAAAGGACGCCGCAAAGCAGCAGTGGACCCTTGAGCCTAGGGAGCTTAAAAATGAGCCGGAGCGTAAGATCGCCGAGCTGTATCACAGGCTGGAGCGTCAGATGGGGCAGCTACAGCAGCTTGCGCAAAAAGCGGGCATGGATACGGGACAGCTGTCCCAATCGACGGCGCAGGTGCGGGGCAACATCGAATTTATGCACCAGGTGAACCAGATGTATACGTATGTGCAGATTCCGTTAAAGCTTGCGGGGCAAAACGCCCACAGCGACCTGTATGTCTATACGAATAAACGCAACCTGCGAAATCAGACGGGGGAATTGTCGGCGTTTTTACATTTGGATCTGGAAAACTTAGGCTCTACGGACGTATCGATCAAGATGCTTGACCAAAACGTGAGCACAAAATTTTTTTTGGACGACGATGCGTCCTATGACCTGATCGCGGAGCATCTGCCGCGGCTACAGCGGCGTTTGGAAAAAATGGGCTACCGCTGCTCGGTCAGCATCGAGCACAATGAAAAGAACGTGGATTTTGTAGAGGATTTTCTGCAAAAGGGCCAGCCTGCAAAATCCGCTTCGTTTGGGGCGATCCAGCGATATTCCTTTGACGTGCGGGCATAATTTTCGAAAAATCGGCGGGGAAAGGAGGGGATTGCGTTGGCGTATGCAAACGGAAAAAAGAAAGAGAAAAAAGAGCGGCAAAGGACGGCGGTAGCGCTGTCTTATGAAGCTGGCGATGAAGCGCCAAAGATCGTCGCAGCCGGGAAAGGGGCGCTTGCGGATAAGATCATAGAGACAGCCGTGCAGTCAGACGTTCCGACCTATCAGGACGATAAGCTTGCGGAAACGTTGTCCAGGCTGGAAATCGGCGATTCCATCCCGCCCCAGCTGTATCAGGTCGTGGCGGAAATCCTGTTGTTTGTAAGCGATATGGAAAAAATCCGGCAAAAAGTAGGGGAGCATACAAAAAGGTGAAGGACAATCATTCGGTTGGCGCGGATTATGAAAAGAAAGCGGCGGAGTATCTAAAAGGATTGGGATATGAGATCTTGACGCAAAATTTCCGCTGTAAAACAGGGGAAATTGATCTGGTGGCAAGGGACGGGAAATATCTTGTGTTTGTGGAAGTCAAATATCGGGCGAACGGGAAAATGGGGAGTCCACAGGAGGCGGTCGATTGGAGAAAGCAGAAAAAAATATGCAAAACGGCGGCTTATTATTGTATGCGGGAGAAAATACCGGACACGCAGCCATGCAGGTTTGACGTAGCCGCCTGCATGGGGGAGCGCTGGACGCTGATTCGGGACGCGTTTTCTTATATCTGCTAATTTTTCTTTATGCCCTTGTAAAAACAACCGTAACCGTAAGGGAATCCTCGTTTGCCTGCGCGAAAATGTCTCCGTTCATTTTGTGCATCAGCTGCCTGCAAATATAAAGGCCAAGCCCGCTTCCGCGGACGTTTCCGCAGTTCGCCCCGCGCCAGAAGCTTTCAAAAATGTGGGGCAGCTCTCCGCTTTCAAGGGAACATCCGCTGTTTTTTACCGCCACCAATACGCCCTCGTCATCTTCTGGAAACGACAGTCGGATAGAGCGCCCGTCGCCGTATTTGACCGCGTTTTCAATTATGTTTTGCAGCGTCTCGACGCTCCGGTTTAGATCGCCATAGATCATGCAGTCGCGATAGCGTTCGATCACAAATTCGGTTTTCACAAGCGCAAGCTTTTCACTGTAATAAGTCGAAATATTTTGAATTAAATCCGATAAATAAAATTCCCCGTTTTTTACATCCAGACATAAAAAATCCTCCCGGGACGCGGTCGTGATTTGGGACAGATAGGCTTCAATTTCATCCGCTTTTTGGTTGATGCTTTCCGCGATGCGCTGCTGCTTTTTCGTGTCCTGGTAAAGATTTTTGGACAGCGCTTTTGCATACAGCTTGATCGCGGACAGCGGCGTTTTCATGTCATGGGACAAAGAAAGCAGCAACGTTTTTTTCTCCTTTTGCAGCGCCTGCTCACGCAGCTTTTGCTGCTCCATATTTTCCCGAAGCAGGTCAACGCCCCATAAAAATTTCCCGAAAAAGCGGTTCTTATTTTCTTTGACCGGAACAGTCAGATTGCCTTTGGAAAGCTCGTAGGGAACGTTTGCCAGGTTTTCAAACGGGCCAAGGATTTTTAGGCGGATATAAAATAAAATCCCAAAAAGCGCGGCTGCCATAGCCGCTAATATGGCGTTTACGCCAGTCTGAAATGGCAGGCTTTGAATTTCCGTATTTGCGGCGTGATCAAAGCGGTACAGGCTGCCGTGAATCTCCCGGACGGCATAGTCGCTGTCTGCCTGGAAAAAATTTCGTATGGCTGCTGCGTCTGCCTGGAAAAAAATCTGAGCGTCGTTTTTGTCTGCATTGGAAAAAAGACCGTCAAGCTTTTCTACATGCGTTAAAGATTCATACTGGGACAGGTCTATAGGCAGGCTTTCGTTTTTTTCGATTAAAAGCGCGGCGCGGTTTATTTCCACCCGGTATTGCCTGTCGTTTTCCTGCGTGTTTAGGAAATGAAAAAACATTGCGTTTGCAATGCAAAAGATCAGAATGACAAACAGGGCTGTCACGATAAATAGTCTCTTCCATGCTTTCATAATTCCCTCGTTTCTTGGCTGTTTTGCCAGTTATGGAGCCTGTGAGCAAATCGCGCCACAAGCGGATTGTAAAGCCTGCAAGTAAAACGCGCTACAGACAAATGAATAAAATCGACATATATTTTAGCTTTGTTATAACACAATTTTTTTGAATCCGCAATAAAATCTTGGTCATGTAATCTGGGAAAAAATAAAGAACCAGCCCTGTCTTAGAGCCGGTTCTTGAGCGCCGGGCGCTGCTGTAGCGATTGAAGAACTTCATGCTATGGGATGTGAGAAATTTATAATCTGCGGGGGAGCAGGGGCATTGACAAAGGACAGCAAAGTGGGAGAAATCATTATCTCTGTTTCTGCGGTTAGAGATGAGGGGATATCATGTCATTATTTAGAGCCCTCCCGTGAAGTGGAATGCCATATAGAAACGGTTAAGACGGTTGTTTCGTGTTTGGAACAAATTACTGAATGATGATTTTATAAAATAGGGAATATTAGCGTAAGGAGATAAAGATGCCTAATCCAAACTATGAATATAGAAATGGAAAGATTAAAGTGAAAATAGATGGTTCATGGATCGAACCAAGCTTTGAACGTTATGAAAATATCAAGCCAATAGGAGAACCAGGGGCAAACGGTGTTGTAATAAAAGGAACACATAAAATTACGGGAAGAGATGATGCAATAAAAGTATGGCTTCCACGACAACGAAATGGAAAGAATGAAATAAATAAAAAACAATATTTAGCTGAAGTTCGAAAAATTGCAAAATTGAAGGATCCTAGAATAGCTACAATACATGATGCATGGATGGAAAATGGATGTTATTGCTGTTCTATGGAGTTTATCGATGGAGTAACCTATGAAAAATGGTGAAACGGCAGAAGCCATTATGTGATAGAATAGTTAGGCTATCATACATATATTGTTCTAATAATGGAATTGACTACCCATCAAATGTATTATAAGGAAAGAAGTGTGAAACAAACAAAAAATAGCAATTTTTAGGTTAATATTGCCAAGTGAATATTTTGCACCCCTGCGCTGGCTTCGCCAGCTACCCCTTTGTGGGCTTGCCGCCCGAAAATTTTTGTGTTCCATTTAGCAAGTTAAAGTTATATAATAGTGTCAGCGATAAATCAGAACTTGTTTGGGAGGTCGTTTACATGGTTAAAAAAAATATTCGCAATATATTTTTACAATATCCCAAAGTTATCTATGGATTTACAAATATTGCGTACAGTGAATATGCAAGCGCATATAAATCCGCTTTAGTATTTGCAGCGCCTTATGGGGAACAACTTACAATTGAAACATATTCTGAAGAAAAGTTTGAAAAGGGTATTCAGGATGCCAAAAAAGTATTGGAAAAAATATTAATACAGCTACAAAAAATGCTTGACGAATATAATGTGAAATATTATATTCCACCCGTAGCACAAAGCAATGAGGTAGATTTAATAGCCCCTTTTTCTTTCAAGTATGCGGCAGTAAATGCCGGATTAGGTTGGATTGGGAAAAATGATGTTGTTATTACAAAGCAATATGGGCCAAGAGTAAGATTATCTGTAGTCTTAATAAATGAGCAATTTGTTTATGGCAACAAAATATTAAAGAGTGACTGCCCTGAAAATTGCAAAAAATGTGTTGATATTTGTCCCCATAAAGCATTATGTGGCGTAGAATGGAATATCAACTTATTAAGAAGTGATATAATAGATTATAAATTATGTAACGAAAAAAGAAGTGCATATATGAAAACACATGGAAGAAAAAATGCTTGCGGTCTTTGCATGGTTGCTTGCCCGTATGGAACATAATAATAACTTTCCGTTTGTCGGAGGGTTAACTAGAACGAAAAATATGAATTTGGAAACTATAAAAATATGAGCATTTATTGCGCTTCATAGGTTGTCAATAAAATCCTCTAAATGCCTTGAAAACAAAGGATTTGTCACAATGTGTTTGCCTTAAAGGAAGAAAATACATTAGAATGAACGGGACGGCTAGGCAACATAAGGGCTTGTGCGAGGGAGATTGTGAACAAAGAAATCATTTTCGCATAGGCAGTCAGCGGCAGAGACTAAAAGCTCTGTCGCTTTTCTTTTCAAAGAGTTCATATTTGAGTGGTTGATATAGTTCGTTTAAACGGCTATAATGTATATACAGTACACAGCAGGAGGTAAAAATGTTTGAATATATGACTGCGCAGGAAGCCGCAGAAAAATGGAATGTATCACTTCGGTGGGTACAACGGTTATGTAAGGAAAACCGTATTGATGGCGCGATGAATATCAACCGTGTATGGCTTATTCCCAAAGCGGCAAAAAAGCCCGTTGATAAACGGAGAAAGGTAACGAATTATGAAGAATAGTATTTTATTATTAGAAGATGATGTAAGTTTGATAGACGGACTGCAATATTCGCTAAAGAAAAACGGCTTTGATGTCGATTTTGTCCGTTCTGTGCAGGAAACCCTGACTTATTTACCAGAGATAGAAAAATACGATATGCTCATTCTTGATGTCACATTGCCAGACGGGACAGGTTTTGAGATATGTGAAAAGGTACGAAAGAACGGAAGCCAGATACCGATTATTTTTCTGACAGCTTCCGATGAAGAAGTCAGCATTATCCGTGGTCTGGATTGCGGCGGTGATGACTATATAACAAAGCCGTTTAAGCTGGGCGAGCTATGTTCACGCATCCGAGCGTTGCTGCGGAGGGCAGGATTGTCAAATCAAGGGACAGGAACAGTTATGGAATGTGGCGATATTAAGATAGACCTTTTAGGCAGCCGTGTCTTGTTAAAGGGAAAGACATTAGAGCTTACAGCCGCAGAATACCGTTTAATATGCTTGTTGGTAAAGAATGCAAACCGTATCATAACAAGAGATATTATTTTAGACGAGCTATGGGACAGCACAGGAGATTATGTAGACAACAACACCCTTTCCGTCTATGTGCGGCGGCTGCGTGAAAAAGTAGAAACAGACCCATCACATCCAGAGCATTTATTGACAGTCCGAGGATTTGGCTATCAATGGAAAGAGGTGGACGAATGAGCCTATTCCATGATAAGCATAACCGTCAGTATTGCATTTTCATTGTTGTCCTTATTCCTCTGCTTTTTCTGATAGGCTTAACAGTGATATACACGCAAACGGCGGCTGCAAAAGAAATGTTTCTAACACACGATAATGCGATTGCAACTTCTTTACTGGAAGAAGGAGTTTCAAAGGAAGTAATTGCAACAGCCTTAATGAATACGGAAGCAGACACTACAGGAAATAAGTTTTTAACCGAAATTGGTCTTTCAAACAACACAGATATAGAAAATTTACCTTATGTTTCAGATGTTAAAAATTCAACACTGACATCCCTGTTTGTGATGTTATTTCTATGGACGCTGCTTCTGTTTTTGGGTACTTTGCTGTTTTTGTATCGCAGGGAAAGACTGTATAGGAAATCAGAAAACATCATTAAGGACTATATAGATGGAAACTATACTGTTTATCTGCCGCAGTCCAATGAGGGAAATATTTATCAGCTCTTAGCTTCTGTTGACAAACTGGCTACTATGCTTCAAGCAGAAAATGATACGGAACAAAAGACAAAGGAGTTTCTTAAAAATACAATTTCTGATATATCCCATCAATTAAAAACGCCCCTGTCGGCACTCATGATGTATCAGGAAATTATTGAGAATGAGCCAGATAACCCCGAAACGGTCAAAGAATTTTCCTTTAAGATAGGAACTGCATTAAAGAGGATTGAGCAGCTTATTCAATCAATGCTGAAAATCACAAGAATAGATGCAGGCAGCATCTATTTTGAAAAATCCAATTATAGCATCTCCAACATTCTCAATCACGCAATCAACGAATTGACAACACGGGCAGACAATGAAAAAAAAGAAATTGTGATAGATGGCGACTTGGAACAAATGCTTTATTGTGATATTGAGTGGACGGGCGAAGCCGTTGGCAACATTGTAAAAAATGCACTTGACCATACAGATGCGGGAGGGAAAATCATTATATCGTGGGAACGGACTCCCGCTATGATTCGGATATTCATTATAGATAACGGACACGGTATTGCCGAGGAGGATATACACCATATATTTAAGAGGTTTTACCGAAGTAAAAACACTTCAGGCAGTCAAGGGATTGGACTTGGACTGCCATTAGCGAAGGCGATTGTTGAGGGACAAGGCGGTATTCTCTCTGTTCAGAGCGAGCGATTACAAGGAACAACCTTTACATTGTCTTTCCTTACAGAATCGTAAGGTCAAATTCATCTGTTTGTAATGTCGAGATGTTATCCTTTATCGGGAAAGGAGGTACTTAAATATATGGAAATATTGAAAGTACAAAAATTATGCAAAACATACGGAACGGGTGCGGTAAAGGTTGATGCCTTAAAAGATGTGTCCTTTTCTCTGGAAAAAGGAGAATTTGTTGCTGTTGTCGGTGAATCTGGCTCTGGAAAAAGCACGCTGTTAAATTGCCTTGGTGCATTGGATGTTCCTACTTCTGGCTTGATTACCATAGACGGAAGCAATCTTTTTACGATGAAAGAAGAAGAACGCACGATTTTCAGAAGGAGAAATATCGGATTTATTTTTCAGTCTTTTCAGCTTGTATCTGAATTGACGGTTGAGCAAAATATAGTATTTCCGCTTCTTTTGGATTATCGCAAACCGAAAGCCTCTGATGTAGAAGAAATATTAGAATTGCTTGGCTTAACAGACCGAAGAAACCATTTGCCAAGTCAGCTTTCTGGCGGTCAGCAGCAGCGTGTGGCTATTGGCAGGGCATTGATTACAAAACCAAAGTTGATTCTTGCGGACGAGCCGACAGGCAATCTGGATAGCAAAAATAGCCAAGATGTTATTGATTTGCTGACAAAAGCATCCAGACATTACCAACAGACAATTCTTATGATTACGCACAACAACAGTCTTACTTCTATGGTTGACCGTGTATTGCGTGTCATAGACGGAGTACTGACAGACATGGGAGGTAATGCGAATGAAAAGTTATCTTGACCTTGTTCCTGTTTCTGCAAAAGTACACCGAAAGCAAAATCGCATGTCAATTATTTGTATTGTATTGGCGGTCTTTTTGGTAACGGCTATTTTCGGTATGGCAGATATGAATATCAAAGGACAGATTTTGCAGGCACAACAGGAAAGCGGAAATTGGCATATTGGAATAAGAAGCATAAGCGATGAGGATGCAAATCTAATAGCTTCCCGCCCAGAAGTGGCTACCGTAGCCGATTACGGAGTTTTGAATTATCGAGGTGAGCAAGGCTATACTTTGTCGGGGAAAAATGTAGCGATATGCGGAAGTAATGAAAGCGCTGTTACTGAAATTTTTGAAACATTGGATAAGGGTGCATTTCCTACAAACGGAAACGAAGCGCTGGTAACAAATAATGCAAAAAATATGCTGCATTTAGAAATCGGAGAACAAATTGTTATCACTATGCCCGATGGGAGCGAAAGAGCATACACAATATCGGGGTTTATGAATAACGCTGCGAAACTTATGGGCGAAGATTCTTATGGCGTATTTTTGACAACGGAAAGTTTTCGTGCTATTTACCCAGATGGTACGGGAAGCAATCCCGCTGACTACACAATGCGTTATGTACAATTTAAGAGCGCCAGAAATATTCAACGCAACATAACGGATATTAAGCAGCAGTTTGGATTATCCGATGAGCAGGTGTCCGAAAACACAGAATTGCTTGGACTATTAGGACAGAGCAGTAATTCTTTTATGTTACAGGTGTATGCTGTTGCTGGCATATTATTTATCCTTGTTCTGATTGCAGGCGTATTGATGATTACAGGCAGTTTGAGCAGCAATGTGGCACAAAGAACAGAGTTTTTTGGAATGGTTCGCTGCATAGGGACGACGCCGAAACAAGTGATGCGGTTAGTACGCAAAGAGGCTTTGAATTGGTGCCGCTTTGCGATTCCGCTTGGTGTTGCCGGTGGCATTGTATTGGTTTGGGTATTGTGTTTTATTTTACGGCAGCTTAGTCCAGAATTTTTTGGCGGTATGCCTGCTTTTAGCATAAGCTATCCAAGTGTGATAGCGGGTATTGTTGTCGGTCTGCTGACCGTTCTTCTTGCTGCCCGTTCTCCTGCCAAGAAAGCGTCTAAAGTTTCTCCTTTGGCAGCGGTATCTGGAAACGCAAATGACCTACAGCCTGTAAAAAAAGCGGCGAATACCAAATTTTTCAAGATAGAAACTTCTCTTGGCATTCATCATGCGAAAGCAAGCAAGAAGAATTTTATTTTAATGATGGGCTCTTTTTCAGTAAGTATTATTCTCTTCCTTGCATTTTCAGTGACAATTGATTTTATGAATCACACATTGACGCCTTTACAGCCGTGGACTGCCGATATATCTGTTATCAGCCCAGAAAACACCTGTTCGGTAAAAGCTGAATATATTGAGGAATTGCGGCAAAATTCCGCCGTAAAAAATGTTTATGGGCGAATGTTTGCTTACAGTGTCCCCGTAACTGTAAATGGTGAGGAAAAAGTTGTTGACCTTATTTCCTATGAAGATATGCAATTCGATTGGGCAAAGGATTATCTCTTGTCTGGCAGCTTGGAAAAAGCAAAAAGTGAAAATAATACAGGACTTATCGTCTTTGATTCACAAAACGACATTGAGGCAGGCAATGTCATTACCTTAAATCTGAATGGAAGCCAAGCAGATTTGGAGATTGTCGGTGTGGTATCGCAATGTCCGTTTAATAATAGCCCAGGGGTTGGAAAACTAATTTGTTCCGAAGATACCTTTCGGAAATTAACGGGGGAAACGGATTATACTATCATTGACATACAGTTATCTAAAAAAGCAACGGAAAATGATGTCAGGGATATTCACAGTTTGGTAGGCTCACAGTACACTTTTTCTGATGAGCGAATGGGTAATAGTAATACCCGTGGAGCTTACTATTGTTTTGGTCTTTTCATCTATGGATTTTTGGTACTGATTGCATTGATTACGCTATGCAATATTATAAATAGTATAGCTATGAGTGTGGCTGCAAAAATGAAGCAATACGGAGCTTTTCGAGC
>CANDMI010000065.1 GCA_947385775.1 uncultured Eubacterium sp.
AGCTCTATGCCGCCGGACAGCCGCGTCACTACCTGCTTGTCGCCGGACACCTCCGGCTCTTCGTCAAGCACAGGGCGCACCATTTCCATGACCGGCTTGATCTGCGCCGCTGTAAACACCGCCGAGGAAAGCGCCCCAAACGCCCCGCTGACCATCCCGTACGCTGTCTGGAACGCGAAATAATCCGCCGTGCCAACGCCGCTTTGTATCGCCGCCCAGTAAATCACGATCGTGCCTATCGCAGAAACCGCAAGCGTGATCACATTGTTTAGCTTTAAAAACAAAGGCGGATTCCAGTTCATAGCCACTTCTTTCGCGTAAATTCCCGCCCATTTGGAAAACGCCCGCTTCTCCGCCCCGGACAGCCGGATTTTTTGCACCCCGGTGATCAGGCCGTAGCTGACCCCTTTTTGCTTTGCCTGATACTCCATCTGCTTTCTCATGACCTGAATCTGCGCTAACGCCGACAAAGCGGATATGACTAAGTTTAACGTCATGATCACGATCGCCGGAACGCAAAGCCCCGGAGCGTAACGGAAAATCTGCGTAATATACACAAGCGAAAATATCGAAGTAAGCCCCGTTGACAGCGCCGCGTCCGCGGTAAGCGTACAAAGCGCGTCCGCTTTTTGCACCCGGCTTGCCAGCTCCCCGGCGTTGTGGCCTTTAAAAAACGCCGCCGGCAGGGAAAGCACGCGCATCATGACCGCCGATTGCACGGACATGCCCATTTTCGCCTTGATCCTTGCCATGCATAGCCCCTTTACCGCCTCAAGCAGCGCCGTCGCCGCGAACACGCAGACCATAAACCAGGCGATCGCATACAAAAGCCTGACGCTGCCGGAAGGAATGACAAGGGAAAATATCAGATAATTTAATTTCGCGGGGATCATCCCCACAAGCGTCACGGCAAATATGGCGGCTGCGACAAACGCCACATCCCAGACGGACAATGTGCTTATGGCATATTTCAAAAAATCTTTATAGCTTACCTTTCGAAGCGGCAGGGGCTTATAAAAACAGATCGCTTCCTCCTCAAAATTTCCTTCGTTCTTTTGATTCACCCGCGTCCATTTGCCCGTGTCCGCATTCAAAAAGCGATAGCCAAACACCGTCGGGATCAGCGCGACGACCCGTTTCGTCTCCTTCCATACGGCAAGGAACGGCCCTGTAGCGTCTTTGTGCCAGCCCTTTTCCAGCTTGACCGTGCGCCTCATAATGCCTGTTGGACGAAGCAGGTACTCAAGCTGTTCATTGATCCCCTGCACATGATCTGGCAGTTCGCGGATTTTTAAATGGTAGAATTTTAAGATCTCGTCCACAGCATTTTGGGCCTGCTGCCTGTCGTTTTCCAATGCCGCCGTCACTTTTTCTCCCATGACCGCCCCTGCCATTTTCACAAACGCTTCCTGGAACGCGTCATCGTCATATTCCATCCGCTGTTTTATCTGGCCTTCAAACCATCCCATAGCTGCTCTGCCTCCAATTCCTTATTCACTGCTGACAAGCTTTGTATAAAGCCCTCCCGCGGCGTACAGCCGCTCATGCGTGCCGCGTTCGACGACTTTGCCGTTGTCCATGACAATGATCTCGTCGCAGTCGCGTATTGTAGAAAGCCTGTGCGCAACGACGATGCATGTAATGCCCCGGTCCTTGATCGCTTTTACGACTTCATATTCCGTCTTTGCGTCAAGCGCGCTGGTGGCTTCATCTAATATGATGATCGTCGGGTCCTGCGCCAGCACCCGCGCGATTTCCATACGCTGCCTCTGCCCGCCGGAGAAATCCTTGCCGCCTTCGGTAATTTTATACTGGTAGCCCCCGTCTCGCTTCATGATATCCTCATGCAGCTGCGCGTCCCTTGCCGCTAAGATCATTTCAAAATCCTCGATGGAACGGTCCCACATCTTGATATTGTTTGCGATCGTATCTTCAAATAAGATAATATCCTGGTCCACAACGGCAAGGGAGCCGGAAAATATGTATGGCTTAATGGAGCTTAACGGCTTTCCATCGAATAAGATCTCGCCCTCCCATGGCTGGTACAGACCAGATATCAGCTTTGACAGCGTGGATTTCCCGCAGCCTGAGGATCCTACAAAGGCGATCCTGCTGCCCCGCTCTAACGTTAAGTTAAAATCCGTGATCAAAGGAGCTCCAAGCCTGGAATAGCCAAACGTCACATTTTTCATTTCGATCTTTCCAGAAAGCTTTTCGTACTGGACGTCCGACGCATCCGCATCGCCCGCTTCTTTCCCGTTTGCATAGCGCGCATCCAGCGGATATTCCATAACGTCTTCTACCCGCTCCATCTGGGTGCGCATCTCCTGCAAGCTCTGCCCTGCCCGGATCAGCTTTGCGGCAGGCGTGGTAAAGGAATTTAAAAATCCCTGGAATGCCAGGATCATACCCTGGGTAAACTGCCCGTCTATCACTAAATAAACGCCGATCGCCGTTACCGCCGTATTGGTCAGCACGCAGACAAGCTGCGGGACTAAACCTAAATAAGCGTCCAGTTTGATATAGCGCTTTTGCCCCGCAAGCGCGCCTGCCTGGTATCCCGCCCATTTTTCAAAAAACCCGTTTTCCGCGCCGCTTGCCTTAATGGACTCGATCATCTCAATGCCGGAAACCGTCGCGCCGGAAAGCTTGCCGGAATCTTTTAATTGCACCCTTGTAATGTCGATGCGCCGTTTTGAGATAAAACGGGACATCCCAAGGTTTACAAATACCGACAGTACGCCGATTGCCGTAAGCATCGGGCTGTAACGAAGCATCGCCGTAAGGTAGACGATCATCATAGCCGCGTCCAGCGCCAAAGGCGCAAACGTATCGATCAGCGTCTTTGCGACGGCCGCGTTATCCTCCTGCCTTTGCTGGATGTCTCCGGCCATACGCTGTGAGAAAAACTCCATCGGCATATGCAGCACATGCCACAAAAACGCGCTGCTGCCAGTCACAGCCAGCTTTCCGCCAATGCGAAGGGAGTATATCGCCCGCATCCATTCCACGATGATCTGCAATGCCACAACGCCAAACATGGCAATAAAAAATCCCCTGCGCCAGCCAGGATTTAGCCCTGTCAGCAACCGGTCCAAAAAGATCCTTGAAAATATCGGGTTAATGACCCCGATTACCGAGGCTGCAAGCGTTGCTAAGACCACGAATATAACCGCCGTTTTCGCACCCTGTAGTTTCTTTTTCGCAAAAGAAAACATGCTTTTTGGCTTTCCTTCCGGCTCAAACGACTCTCCCGGCTCAAACATCATACAGACCCCTGTAAAGGACCCGTCAAAGGTTTCCATAGACACGCTGTACGTCCCCCTGGCCGGGTCATTCAATATGGCCTTTCCTTTTTTAAACCCGTTTAACACGACAAAATGATTGAAATTCCAATGGATGATACACGGAAACTTCCCATGCTGGCGCAGCGTTTCCGGCTCATACCGGTATCCTTTCGCCACCAGCCCATAGCCTCTTGCCGCCCGCAGGATGTTTTTCGCATTCGATCCATCCCTTGAAACGCCGCAGTCCGCGCGCACCTGCTCTAACGGCAGCCATTTCCCATAATAGGCAAGTATCATTGTAAGGGAAGCAGCCCCGCATTCGAGGGCTTCCATCTGCATTACCACCGGAACCTTTGCGCAGCCGCCGCTTACTGGCTGTACGTGTGCTTTTCCCATATGCCGCCACCTCAATTCCACAAAAATGACATCGCAGATATGCTTTCCACCACAACCTGCGCCTCATACAGCCCATCCTTGGCAGCGTCCCCTACGGGCGTGGCGTAAATTGCAAACACAAAGCTGTCCTCACGAAAGCCGCCAAGATACTGAAGATATGGCTCCATGCCGTCCGAGGCTTTTGTTGGACGCACGCTCTTTTTTTGCACAACGTACTGCGCGCCTTCCACTTCCACTTTCATCCCCTCTTCTATGCTCTTAGCCTGCTCCGACGACACATAACAGACCATCTGGCCGCCGTCTACGACCGCCGCCACAGGAAGCGTCGTCTCCAGCTTCCCAAAAATCCCCCAGACGCAGATGCCACAAAGCAGCAAAAACACAGCCGCAAGCGCAAGCCACACGCCTGTATTTACCACGCTTAAATACTGGTCAAACTGTTCAGGCGATGAGATTTTATCGAGGCTTTTTTTTCGAAAGATCTCTTTTTCCATAACGCGAACCTCCTTATTCATACAGTATGTCTTATAATTTATCATATTTCGCCCGTATCCTTACCTGCACTTTACGCCAAAAATCCGCATTTTACGAAATGAAATCCCTGCTATCGCCAAAACCGGACAGATTTTAACTTCTTTATCTTTAATTTCTTTGTCTTTGATCTAAAATCACTTTCAGCTTGCCCGTCCGCTCGTTAAATATAAGATCCTCGGTCCTGCACCATTCCACTTTTGGCTCATGGATCGTGCCGTCGCAAAACGCGTCTTTTAGCATAGCCCGCTCCTGGTACAGCGTTTCTAAAAATTTCTGCGTAAATCCCTCCCGCTCCTTGGGCACGGCGATCCGAAACAGGAACTGGTCACGTATATCGTGGGTTACGACGATCTGGTACGCATAATACTCAATGCCGCATTTTTCCAGCACGTTTCCCACATCCGCAGGATACAAGGATACATAGCCGGCCCTTGCCGCCACGTCGCTCCTGCCTAAGATCCGAAACTTACGGTCCGCCGTCCCCTCCGGTTCTGTGTATTCTCCCATATCCCCCGCCGGATAGCGGATCAGTGGAATCAGCGTCTTAAATAAGGAAGTGATGTAAATGGCACCCGGGCGGTTCGTCTCCGAAATGACCTCTCCCGTATCCGTATCGATTAACTCCAGCTTACACAGGTCCGACGCAACCCGGTGTTCGTTAAATCCGCAGTCCTTGGAAAAATACCCGATGGCCCCTCCGTCGTTTGAGGAATAAAAAATAGAGCGAAACTCCAGTTCTCTTCCAAAGGTTTTGCAAAGCTGTCGCCTTTGATCTGAATAGAGCGTTTCTCCCGCAAAATAAACCGTATCTACGGCAAAGCCGGTCAGATGGTTTTCCTCAATATAGGAAGCAATCCTAGTCAGGATCGAAGGAACCCCGGCGACGCAATCGATCTGATGCTGCAAAAGCGCCGTTACGATCTCTTCTATGGACGCGGCATTCCCGGAAAGGTTGTAAAGGATCGTCTTAGCCGGGGCAAAATACAACATGCTGTAAGTATACAAAAAGCTGGCGTACATCCCTCCCGCATAAAAAAGATTGGCTATTTTCATCCCGTTTTTTAAGCCCCCTTTTGTAAGCATCGACCCGCTGTACTCACAAAGGGTTTCCCACTCTTTCGCCGTATATAAGGAATACTTTGGATTTCCGGTCGTGCCGCCGCTTTTAAACACCTGCCCGTCCTTCTGCTTTTTGGTCGCCACCGTCCCCCCATGTGCGTCACAGTGCGCCCAAAAATCGTCCTGGTCTACCAAAGGAAGCTGTTCGAAGGAAGCGTCTTTTGGCACATCGCGGTATAAATCCGCATAATATTTGGAATGTTTTCTTGCATACGTTATGATCTCCTCCACGGAATACGTTTTCATGCTCATAAGCCTATCCTCCTGATATCATCCCTTAATTCTTCAAATTGCCCGAAAAGCTCCAGCCTGTCGTAATCTATCTTTTCTCCCAGCAAAAACTGCATCATCAGATAGTCCCCATTTTCGCCCCCCGGTATGACCCCGGACACCGCAAACTTACAGTCCTTTGCCGCCTCATATCCATAGACGCAGCTAGGAGAATTTAAGCGGATCATCAACTCGATCATCTCATTTTTCTTATGGACGGCCTCTCTGACCGTCTCTTTTAAAAACTGCGCCAGATCCTCTCCGGCTTCGTTTATCAGGATACGGGTCATCTTAAGCGTGCCGCTGTCCTCGATTTTGATCTGCGTATGCTCGGCTGGCTCGTATGTTTCACAGATCTCATATTCCCAGCCCAGCCTGTCATACGCCTTACGGATAAACGGGACAAGTTCATGCGGCGGATATACCGTGCTTTTCGCATCCGGGTCCAAAATAAGCGCCCCGGCGCACAGATCCAGCCGTTTCCCCTGGTTATACTCGCTTTCCAAATCCGATGCGATGTAAGACAATAAAAGGGAGGTCGCTGTAAATCCGGTTGACATTAAAACCTTTTGTGTCATCGTATGATACGCGACAGGCTGTCCCATCAGCGCCCTGACATGCCGCTCCTTTCCGATTTTGATGCAATGGTCCACAAACTTGGAAAATAATTTCAGCCCCCGAAATTCCTTACGGATCACCACCGAGGAGATTTCCGGCATATTTTGAAACAGCTTAGAAAATGAGAGCGCAAAATGCCCCGCCGTCTGTCCGTGCTCGTTTACAGCCAAAAACGATATGAGCTGCCCTTCTTTGACCGCGCGCAAAAAAGAATCCACATAATACAGATTTACATAGGAATAGGAATATCCATACTCGCTGTATATACAGCGGATCGCTTCGATCGCGTCCTGCTCCGTCTGAACCGGGCGGATGGAAATATTTTTATCAAGCGCCTCCATTTCCTGATACGGCTTTGGCTCTTCAAACTCTTTTTTATCCAAAATCCTTTGGCGGACATAGAGCCTTTGCCCCTCTTTTCCAAGCTTTTCCATGCCGATCTCGTCCACGCATTGCTCTAAGATATAATTTCGAAGCGCGACCTCGTCGTTTACGATCTGTTCCTTATCATAGGAAAAATCCTGCCAGCTTGGCACGCCCTTATCCTTTATGGATATTTCGAATACGGTCTTGTTTCGATAAAATTCCACATCCAATTTGCCCCGGTCATTCGGATAGCAATTTTCAATGCGGCTTCTTAAAATCCCGCAAACCGCAAATCGAAGGCGGTTGTAGCGCACCACGTCCGCCCCGGCCTGGCTTGCAAGCGCGTCCATAAAATCCATAACCGGGAATATATAGGATTTATCATTCCATATTTCAATTGAAACTAACTTTTCCATTTCCAGTCGTCCTCCTGTCCACGACGCTTCTGACCTTGCCGCCTCCTGTGCTTAGCACAAATTCTTCCCTTGCCTGCCGCCTGATGCGCACAGTCCCGGTCTCATCTCTTAGGCACTCCTCGATCTCAGGGGAATGCTCCCGAAGGACAGATAACGCTTTTTCTTCCTCCAGCGCAAAATCCTCCTCCACGCAGATCGTCATAAGGCTGACCGTCTCGTAATCCAGGATAAGCTGTAGCCATCCGGTATAATCCATCCAGTCGCCAAATATGGATTTTATGTTTTGATAATTGATGTAATTGGTGGCGAATTTAAAAATATCGCCGAACCTTCCAAGCAGCTCGAACCTTGGAGCAAGCCTTCCGCATGGACAAGGCTCCTTTACAAACCTGCCCAGATCTCCGATCTCATACCTTTGAATGCCTGTGTTTTCCTGGTCCACCGGAGTCCAGACAAGCCTGCCCGTCTGACCATCCTCAACCGGCTCGTCGCTGTCTGGCTTTAAGATCTCCAGATATTTGCTCGCCACAACATGATGCACGCTTCCCTCGCAATACGGGCAGGCGTATCCCATGGAGCCAATCTCGTTACAGCCATAGGCAAGGGAGCCGATCCTTTTTATATGGAAGGTTTTCTTTAAATACGCTGCCTGCGCAGGGTCAAAATGCTCTCCTCCGTACAAAACCATTTCCACTCCGCCGTACCGGACAAGCGCTTCTTTTTGCTCCCTAAAAAGCCGCAGCAGGTACGTTGGCATTCCAAGCAAAACGTTTACCTGGTTTTCCACGATCTCTTTCGCCACATATTCCATATCCATTTCCGCCGCCATCGGAAGCTGTATCACATCCGCCTTTTTGAGAGCTTCATAGATGCTGATAAACCCGCCGTAAAGATCCCCGGAATAAAACAGGTTCATACAAACGTCTTTTACCGGGTCCACTCCCGCCGCGATCAAAAACCTTGCGCCCTCATCGTAAGTAACCTGCGCGTCCTCATAGGAATGCGGCGCGTATTTCGCTTTCCCGGAGCTTCCCCCGCTTTTTAATAACAGGTAGCCCTGTCCTTTTTCCGTCTCCCTTTTGGCTGGAAAATCGTCTTTTTTAAGCACTGGCGCCCCATCCGAAAAAGGCGCGTTTTTTCGGATCTCCATCTCGCTTAACGACATACAGCCCTTTGGAAGCCCATTTTGTATAAGGCTCACCCGCTTTAAATAACGGGTCAGCGCATAGCCGCCGTCATGCGGCTCCCCGGTATAGCCCGCCATCATAAGGCCTGGCTCCGTGATCCGGTTCACGCCGCCCGCCGCCATCAATTTCGTAAGAGGGTTGATCTCATCCGCGCCACACCCAAGCCCTACGCTTTGCAGGTACGATCGATATGGCCTTAATTCCCGGATCAAGCCGTCCCTTTCAATGGCTTTTACGATCAGCGTGCGGTAAAGCGGAGACGCGCACAGCGCATGGTCATACTGGACGAAAACCCTGCAACCATTTCCTTCCAAAAGCTTTGCTTCCCCCATCGCCTCATCCAGCTCGCACAGCCTGGTCTGCGTGGTAAGCTCCGCCTGTTCCGCCTGGGAGATCGGATGCAGCGGATAAGCGTCGGACGCCTCCTGCAAGGCCGAAAAGACCTCGCCAGCAAACGAAAGCAGCTCGTTTCGATCGTCCGTTTCATAATACACAAGCTGGGGCGCGGAGCATGCCTGCTGGTCGTTGACGCACACATCCCGCGCCAGCCCCTTTAAGCTTTCTTTGCTTACGCCTTTTTTTGTAAAATATGCAAAGCTGATGCGGTTGCCCCATTCCACGATCGGAACGCCCGCCGGCGCAAGCTTTCTTACGCCCTTTGTCGCCTCGTCAGACCCCCAAACGGCAATGACATTGCAAAGCGCGAACATCGAGCGCAGCAATTCTTCATCTTTCGAAGATAACGGCAGCACATAAAAATACGGGCAAAGCTTTTCATCCAACTCGCAAAGCTTTTCCACAAGCTTCATCGCCACCTTATGCGCTCCGGTCGCGGTCTTTATCACATTGATATTTCCGGTAAGGATTCCTTCTACGGAGCTAAAAAAAGGAAGCATCGCGTCATTGGAGCTTGTCACATGCCCAAGCGCCCCAACCGGCATCCAGCCTTCAAACTCCGGCTCCCTGGCACTTAAGCGGTTCATTTCAAAAGGAAGCCCTCCGATCTCCCGTTTGATCTTTTGAAACAATTCCTTTTCGGAAAGCACAGGAGCCGATTCCGCCTTGATCTGTAGCGCTTCCTCCCTTGAAAAGCCAAGCTCCATCAGCTCTGGGAGTAAAAACTCCGGATTGTCTGTCATATACGCCCCAAGTTTATCCAGGCTTAGGATCACCTTTCGGATATCCGGCGCCCCCGCCGCTAGATCTTTTGTAATGCTTTCATAAATGCCGTCCAGACATTTTTCTTTTTCCAGTTCTTTTTTTCTTCCTCTGATGATTGCTTCCATGTCGCCCCTCCTATCAGCGTTTCAGCAATTCGCTTGCCGTGATCGCGCAGCTTTTTCCCTTACTGGTTCCCGCGCGGCCAATGATTTCCATAAACGGGGTCTTTATCCCGCATCCACACTCATCCGCTTCGTGCAGCACAGCCATATCTCCCATCAAAACCGACACCGCTGGCACGCTCATCAAATGGGGCGTAATGAAATTGGCAAATCCAGCCTCTCCGTAAGGCAGCGGCTCTAATGTTTTCACGTCGCGAATCAGCATCCGGCTGTACACCGGAATGTGAAAGTGGTGGTTTGGGCATTCAAAATATGGCACCGAATGCTCGGTGGAGCCGTATCCGTCCCTGCAATTTTGCTCCGGTATCCCAAGCATCTCCTCCACCATGGCATACAGCTCACGCTTGCTGATCTGCTGGTCTGCATAGCCCTTCCAGCCGCCGCCGAGCATCGTCATAGACTTGGCGTTTAGCTTCAACGGGCGATGGCCCGTCTCTTTCATTTGCCTTACCGTAAAATACAAAAAGGACGGAAATCCAAAAATACGGACCGGAAGCCCTTGGCTTTCGTATTTCTCCAGCATATGGATCGTCCCGTACACGTCAAAGTCATGTCCTGTGCCGTTATAGCGCAGCGCGAAAAACGTCTCGTTGACCGGCGCATACGAAAGCAGCCCTACATCTGTCTTTGCCGTGCCAAGGTCTTTGCTTACCTTTGCCGGTTCATAGGTAAAAAGCAGATAGTTTGTCGGCTCCTCTGACAAAAATCCAAAATGCCGAAATTCATTTTTTACCATCGCGTTTCCAAAGTCGAGGCTGTCCCTATCAAAAAACATCTGGCTCTTTTGCCCGGTCGTCCCGGAGCTGGTCGCATGCTCCACGATGTCTTTCATCGGAACGCTTAGTATCTCGTATTTTTTAAAGAAATTGGCATGGATCGGCGGGATCCTATAAAGGTCCTCCTCCGTGCGAAGCTCGTCTGGATCCAGCTTCCTTTCCATAAACCTGTGAAAAAATGCATTGTTTTCCATATGATGTTTTAGGCAATCGCGCATCGCCTCCATAAAAATCGCCGATGAGCCTTTTTGGTCATATACATCATCCCAGTTGATCAATCGTTCTCTTGCTGTCACGTTTTTCTCCTTTCTCCAATACTTTTTGTGATTTCCTGCGTCTTTGTTTCCAAAAATATATATATCCATTTTATCAGTATTTTCCAAAGCCCCCTCAACAGTCCATACCGAAAAAACTGCGGATTGTGCAAAATAACTATATTTTTATTTAAATATAAGCAAAATTAGCAAAACAGAATAAAAATATACCCGAAAAAATGCGATATGTTCCGAATCCCTTGCATTTTACTTTCCTTTTGCTAAACTAAAGTCCTAAAACCAGTAAGACAAGGAGGAAGTATGTTATGATGACGAAACAAAAAGAAAAAAGGTCTCAGACGATGCGTTTCGCTGTCCTGGCCGCAGCCGTCTTTTTGGCTTTCCAGATTTTAATGACAGGATGCGGAAGTAAAAAAGGCTCGGACGACGCAAATAACAGCAAGCAGGAGCAAACGCAGCAGACGAAAGATACGAAACAAACGAACGATTCACAGCAAACACAGCAAGACGACGATATCGCAGAGCTTGTGGGAACGCCGTCTGATTATTCCAAGGAAGAAAACTGGCTGTCCCTGCCAAAGGCGGAGCGTAAAGCAGACACTTTTTACCTGTATCCTACCTGCTATCTGGACGATTCCAAGACCGCAAAGATCATCTGCGATATTGACAATGAGCAGGTAAAGGAGCGGGCGCAGACCATTTATGAAAACCAGGCTACGGTATTTGAAGAGTCCACCAATGTTTTTGCCCCTTATTACAGGCAGAGCAATATCTACCATGTGGCCGGCATGAACAATGACGAGCTGGAAGCGTTTCAAAATAACGAACAGCGCACGGATGTATATGCGGCGCTGGATTATTATTTTGAGCATTACAACCAGGGCAGGCCGTTTATCCTTGCGGGGCATTCCCAGGGTTCTATTATGACAAAGATCGTGCTTGGGGAATATATGAAGGCGCACCCAGAATACTATAAACGCATGGTCGCGGCGTATGTGATCGGATATTCCATCACATCGGACTGGCTTAAGGAGCATCCTTATCTGAAATTTGCCGAAAACGCTTCCGATACGGGAGTGATCGTATCCTGGAACACCGAAGGGCCGGAAAATAAAGATCAGAAAAATATTGTAGTGGAGGACGGCGCCATCAGCATCAATCCGATCAATTGGAAGCTGGATGACACTTACGCGTCTTCTGACGAAAACCTGGGCAGCCGGATCTTTAATGAAAAGACCGGATCTTACGAGATAAAACAAGGGCTTGCGGACGCGCAGCTTAATACCGGGCGCGGCGTGGTTGTCTGCAACACGGAGAAAGAAAATTACACGGCATCGGTGGAATTGTTTGGAACCGCAAGCCTGCACAACAACGACTATGCGTTCTACTATGAAAACCTAAGGGAAAATGTGAAAACAAGGGTAGAGCGGTTTTTGGAAAACAAAAAGGATTAAGCGTAAAAAGACTTTGCGCTCAATCCAGTCTTAGCATAACAGAAGAATAAAACATATCCTTATCATGGCGAAACTCCACTCCGCCATGATATTTTTTTGCAAGATCCGAAAGGATGGAAAGCCCCAGGCCGCTGTGCTCCGGCTTTGTGGAAAGATAAGCGCCGCCCTTTTTTTGAACCTTCCCGTTAAAGCTGTTGTCGACGGTCAAAACGAGCATATTTCCTTTCTGCATCATGCCAAGCTTTATGGCGCGCTCGGACGCCGGAAGCTTTTGCGCCGCGCAAATGGCGTTTGCAAGCAAATTTCCAAGCATTGCGGAAAGGTCAGTGTCTTGTACCGAAAGGTCGCCTGAAATCTGTATGCGCGTAGAAAACGCGATCTTACTTTCCTTTGCGATATCGGCGTAATGGCTCACCAAAATGTTTACAACCGGATTTTCGCTATACCTTACAAGCCTTTGGCTCTTTTGGTTTTCCAAATATTGATCGAGATAAACAATGGCTTTATCCGTCTCGCCGTTTGCCAAAAAACCTCGCAGCGTAGCCATATGCAAACGCAGGTCGTGCCGCTGCTTTCTCACGCTTTCGATGTCGTCCGTAATGCGCCGGCACTGTTCCCCCTGGATGTCTATCTGATTCTGCGCCTGGACATATCTTTCATTTGCCGCTTTTTTGTCGTTGATCAGCCAAAGCATTCGAACGATCACAATGCAAAGCAAAAAAACCATCAAAAGAAGTCCAAAATAAAGCATTTTAATATGCGGGCTTTCGCTTAACGTTTTTCGAAACAACAGGGTAAACGCAAAAAGACAACATACGAACAAAATAAGCAGCGGGATATTCAGGCGTAAAAATTCTTTCTTTCCGATGATCCTATCCTGGGGCATATACAATACCTTTAAAAACAGGCACATCGGAGGCGCGTATACGCCGCTTATGATAAGGCTTACGACGACCGCCGCGCCTGCGCAAAGCCCGGCCTCTTCGCCCGCGGGCATCAGCGTAAATACGTAGTCCGCGATGGCGGCATAAAACAGCGCCGCCTCAAGCGCAAACAAATATATGACCGCTTTTTTTTGCCATATGGCTCTGACCGCATAGGCATACCACGCAAAAAACAAAAACGCCGCCAGCATATGCGACAGGCCGGCGTAAGCCCCCGGCTTTGCCCCATGACCTAGGAACGCGCAAAGGCACGCATCCGCTCCCACGTCCGCCACACTGACCCCGAGCGCCACAAGAGCCGTCGCCCAGGCTGTCTTTTTTACGGAAAACCGAAAACACTCCGCTAACGGAAAGAAACACAGCACGCCAAACGGCGTGATGCCCGCGATATTCTCGCAAAGCATCCACAAAAATTCCGTCATACGCCGCTCTCCCTTGCCAACCTGAAAAGATAGGACTGGTATTGCTCCTTAAGCCCGGCGCGGTTTTTCCTCGAAAGCGCGATATCGGCGCCGCCGCGCAAAAACACCCGGTCATAGTTAAACTTCTCGATCGCCGCCATATTGATGACGTAGCTTTGCTGCGGTTTCATAAAATGCCTGTCGTCAAGCTGCTTATATAGCAGCGCAAGGGACGCCCGGGTCCGAAACGTGTCTTTATTTGTATGTACCGCGCAATACTTGTCCACTACCTCGATATACTGGATGTCTTTTATAGGCACCGGGACGGTCGCCTTTCCGATCTTTATTTCCAAAACGCCCCTATTCTCATTGTTGTCACATGCCTTCGGAACGCACCGTCTGATCGCCTCTGAAACGGTTTCCATGCTCGTCGGCTTCATCAGATAGTGCGCGGCGTTTAAGTTAAACGCTTCGATGGCGTGATCGGCGCTTGCCGTGATAAAAACAATTTTTCGCTCGCTCCCCCGCGCAATGTCCCGCACCGCATCGATGCCGTTTATACCGCCAAGATAAATGTCCATAAAAATAATCTCACACTCGCGCGCAATTTCCGAAGTAAGAAGCTCCTCCCCCGACTGGAACGGACAGATACGGGCCGCAATCTCCATTTGCAGGCAAGCCATGCGCACCTGCTCCGTTATTGTAGCAAGCTCGATCTTACTGTCGTCGCATACGGCGATATTTAGACGCATAAATATCCCCCCATTCTTATTTATACCATACCAAATGGGAGGAAATATTTGAAGATGATTGGGACAAAACGCGTTTTTTTGGGTATTGTTTGCAATCCCCAATTTAATATTGATACTTCTTTTGCTTTATCCGCAAAAACCCCGCTGTCACCATAACCGCCAGCGCTTCTGCCGCAACAATCGAAACCCAGATGCCGTCTATCCCCCAAAAAATCGGCAATACGATGACTGATGCGACCTCAAACACCATTGTCCGTAAAAAAGAAATGGCCGCCGAGGTCAATCCATCATTTAATGCCGTAAAAAAGGACGATCCAAATATCGCAAACCCCGAAAACAGGAAAGAGAACGAAAAAATAGAAAACGCGTGGGCCGTAAGCTCAAGCAGCCCTTTATCATAGCCTACGAAGATCAGCGACAGAGGCTTTGCCAAAAAAGCCGCTGACAAATACATTGCCACCGCAAATAATCCAATCAGGATGCCGCTTTTTCTTAGCAGCCCCTTTAATTCCATGCGGTTATCGGCTCCGTAATGATAACTGACAACCGGCGCCGCGCCTACGGAATAACCAATAAACATAGATTGGAACACAAGGCTGACATACATCAGCACGCCATAAGCCGCAACCCCGTCTTCCCCCGCATACTTTAAAAGCTGCGCATTGTAAAGCATACTTACTACCGACATCGAAATATTGCTCATCAATTCGGAAGAACCATTTATGCAGACTTTTACAAGGGCGGCTTTGTCAAACGCCGTTTTCCCAAGCCGCAGCAGGCTGCTGTTTGGCCTCGCAAAATAAATAAGCGGGATCAGGCCCCCTACGCACTGGCTAAGGGCTGTCGCCGCCGCCGCGCCCTCTAACCCCCAGGAAAATACTGCAACAAACAACGCGTCAAACACAATATTCGTAAGCCCCGCAGCAACCGTCACATAAAGCCCCAACGACGGTTTTTCCGCCGTCGCAAACAGGCATTGGAACTCATACTGGAGCACATAAGCCGGTATTGCCAGCAAAATAATGCGCCCATAAACGACGCTATCCGTTAACAGCCGCCCCTGGGCACCAAGCGCTACGGCAATCGGGCGGATAAAAAAAGCCCCAGCCCGGCAAACACAATGCCGCATACGACAGACGTATAAATGATCAGTGAAAACAGCTCCCTTGCTTTTTCCGCCTTCCCTTCCCCCATAGTTTTGGCAATGAGCGCTCCTCCTCCTGTGCCAAACATAAACCCAATGGCGCCGACCACCATTAAAAACGGCATAATAAAATTAACCGCGGTAAACGGCGTTTTCCCAACAAAATTTGATACAAAATATCCATCCACCACCCCGTATACCGATGTGCATACAAGCATAATAACCGACGGAAAGGAAAAACGAAGCAGCTTCCCATAAGTAAAGTGGTCCGAAAGCTGGATATGCATACTTACCTCCAAAATTTATTCCTGTTTAAATTTTCTTTCATACAATTCCCCAGCTTTTTCCTGAAAGGATGACAGATAGCGCTGCGTCAGCTCTACATAAGTGTTTTTTTCTTCCTTAGTCCAGCCGCCAAAAATATCATTTTCAATTTCAATCAAATGCAGCACGGTATCCTGAACCAGCCGATCTCCTTTCTGTGTCAGGCACACCTTCTTTTTCCTTCCCCCGGCCGATTCCAGATATACGATCCCATCGGCTTCCAGCTTCCGAAGCGCGGAATTGACTGTCTGCCTGCTTGCGCCCGATGTAATATCACGAAGCAAACATTCGTTTCCACACCAGCAAATGGTATATAAAATTAGCATCGCGCTGTCGGACAGGCCCATTTTTACTGCCGCTTCATGATAGGACGCTTCGATCTGCGAAATTAACAGATTAAAACGCCTTAGCTGGGCATCCACATAATAATCCATAAAAACCTCTCGAGGACAAATGTATGATTTCGTACATAATTCAATATAATATAGTCTGAACGATTTGTCAATCCCAAACAGTATACTCGCGATCGTTCATGCTTGCCAAATTTATCTTCCATATATCCCGTGAACGCCAAGCCGGCTACGTTAACGCAATTTTAATTTCAAATATATTTTTATGAAATGCAATCAAACCGTCCTTTCTCATTTTTCCAAGCTCTTTGGACAATGCGCTGCGGTCCAGATTCAAATAGTCTGCCAGTTGCTGGCGGTCAAATGGGATTTTAATTTTGCCGCTTTTCTGTACAACAACCTGCTCTGAAAAATAAGAAAGCAGCCGCCCGCGTATTGTCTTGGGCGATGTGTGCAGGCTGCGCCTGGAAAGCTGCTGGTTTTTTGCCGCGCTGATCAAAAGGAGGTTTTGAATCAGTCTGCCCTGGCTTTTACAGGCGGGATGGACGCCTAAAAGTTTTGGCGCGCTTATAAATAAGACCTCACATTCCTCATTTGCAACGGCGTCCACCATCATCGGCACATCTGGCATACATGCGTAGGCTTCCGCAAACACGCCGCCGGAAGCTGTGATTCCGAGGATGCTTTTATTCCCCCACAAATCCGTATGCTCCAGCCGTACGCTTCCAGATAAAACAAGTCCAATATCCGTTACCGCATCGCCCTCTGCATAGATTACGCTTCCTTTTCCATACCGCACCACCCGAAAATCCAGCCTTTTTTCCAGTTCGTTAATATCCTCTTTCGCGCATCCGCTAAAAAGTTTTGTATTTAAAATATGATTTTGCATAAAACCTCATTTCCGTGGTTATAACCACATATTTTCTAAAAACATTATAGTATAGTATAATCAAATCCGCGGTAAAATACAAAACATACAGGAGAATAGCATATGGTTCGTAAAATTATAAAAATTGATGAAGAAAAATGCAACGGCTGCGGCGCCTGCGCCGCGGCCTGCCACGAAGGGGCGCTGGAAATTGTAGACGGTAAAGCGAAACTTACCAGGGAGGATTACTGTGACGGCTTAGGCGACTGCCTGCCGAATTGCCCTACAGGCGCCATCACGTTTGAGGAGCGTGAAGCCGCCGCATACAACGCTGCGGCCGTTACCGCCGCCACTACGTCCAAAACCTCCCGGCTTTCCCAGTGGCCCTGCCAGATTAAGCTTGCGCCTATAACCGCCCCGTATTTTAACGGCAAAGACCTGTTGGCTGCCGCTGACTGCACCGCATTTGCCTACGCAAACATCCATCATGATTTTATGGAAAACAAGGTAACTTTAATCGGCTGCCCAAAGCTGGACGCGGTAGATTACAGTTTGAAGCTGACGGACATCTTAGCAAACAACGAGATCAAAAGCGTCACGATCCTGCGTATGGAAGTTCCTTGCTGCGGCGGGCTTGAAGCCGCTGTAAAAAAAGCGCTTCAAAACAGCCAAAAAAACATTCCATGCCAGACCGTAACCATATCCATCCACGGAGAAATTCTCCAAAAACAAGAATGAATCGAATTACGGAATCCGCAAAACCGCTTCACATCAAAAAAACAAGAAAGGGATCTGACATGTATAAAAACATTGAAAAACAAGTAAAGCTGCAATTAAAAGACCAGATTGATTACCTGCCAGGCCAGGTTGCCAGCAAAACCCTTGTACAAAATGACCTGATCAGTATCACAATTTTTTCCTTTGACAAAGGAGAAGAAATATCCACCCATGCATCCGGCGGAGACGCAATGGTAACGGTTTTAGAAGGAACCGGACGGTTTACCGTCGGCGGGGACCACTTTTTGCTATCCGAGGGCGAGACGCTGATTATGCCTAAGGATATCCCACATGCGGTGTATGGGGAAGAACCGTTTAAAATGGAGCTTATCGTATCTTTCTAGAGCGTGTTTGAAAATGCTTTTTCGACAGATGTATTCCAAAATTTGTAAGAGATTTGTGCCAAATAAAGGGCGTAAGTGCGCTATGCAACTTGAATTTGGCGCAAATCTCACGCAAAGTGAGGGATGCGGATGGCGGGAATGATTTTTCAAACACGCTCTAGAGCATCCCCCGGACATTGAAAAAACCTCCCTTTTGCAATGCTCCTTATTTTTCCGATTTTACCCTTCATCCTTAGGCGCGCTACAGCCAGCTTTCCCTATTTTATGCAGCATCCTTCTTTTAAACGCCTTCACCCTTGCCAGCCTCCCGCTTGTATACAGCACACCGACAAACAGCGCGCCCCCTACAACGCCAAGCGAGGCGGAAGCTAACATCTCATAATCCCCTTTTGCGTCAAGCCCGTTAAAATTCAGCGCGCAGTAAATCACATACGAAAGCAGCGCCGCCACAAACAGCCTGCACATACGTTTGGAAAAACTCTGCTTTTCATTGCTCTCATAATCCGCCGCCTTTAACAATATTTGCTCTGTTTTCTTATCCACCATCTCATTTTTCCTTTCTCCATCCAAAATTTCTTCGATACTGACCTCATAAAACCGCGCAAGCTCGATGATCAGGTCAAGCTCCGGCAGGTTCACGCCGTTTTCCCAGCGCGATACGCTGCGATTCGTCACTCCTAAACTTTCCGAAAGCCGCTCCTGGGTCAATTGCTTTTCCTTGCGCAGCTCTCTTAAAAATGCCCCGATCTTTTTTTGATCCATTGGAATTTGCCCTCCTTTCCCAAAAATCTTAGCTGTTTGGATGAAAAAAGTACACGACACGAAACGGGAATCCCTGCTTTTTCAAGGGGGAAAGCTGTGTCTGGTTTATTTTTACGTAGGTTTGTATGCATTATAGCAACACCTTAAAACGAGCAATTTATATAATTTCACATACTAAATTAGTTTTTTTTATCTAACTCAAATTCTACGTTCTCAAACTCAAAACCGCTTTCTTCCGGCTCTGTTCCATCGGGGCGTTCAATGCCTAAAGTATCGTAATACTCATTCACAAACGAAATTTTTTCATAAGGGAAATTGCTTTGCAAATCTTTGATATATTCAAACGGAGTATCTATCAATGCTATGTCCATGTCTTTGCGAATTGTATTCAAAACACCATTTACTTCAGGCCGAACTTTATACTCCCGTTCTTTAGGACTATTAACAAAATCATCAAACATTTTCTTGTCCCACCAAATAATCTGTTGCAAAGTATTTGTATTTCCAGTGGCGAGTATCAATCCCAAGAAATCGCAAAAATTGCGGGCAATCGGATAGACGTAGTAATCGCAACAAGTTTCTGGATTAACACAGAACACCATATCTCCAAAACCTTTAATAAAGCAGTAGTGTATGCCATTATCCCAGCCAATGATTTCTGCTCCAATGGGAGTGCAAAAATATGGTGTTTCCTCTCCAAATTCCAGGCCAATCCAGCTACCGTCTATCGTTAGATTTTTATATTTTTCATAAAGTGGGTTCATTTTAGATGCCTCCGTAAAATTATTGTTTGTTAGTATTGCGGACAGGGATATCTCCCGGTTCTTTTCACCTGTTTTTTTGCAAAGATACCCTGCACCGTTTCTTGTAACATGCTATGCCATATTTAAAAATATGCTCCACCCCATCGTCTTCTAAATCATCTTCATACCCGGTATGCGCAATCTGCTTTAACGCTTCCTTACACGCCTTGTCCAAATCCCCGTTATGGGCATATTTCACTTCTATTATAATCCCCATATCCCCGGTATCCGGTTCTACAAGGATATCCGCGTAGCCCTCTCCCATTTCCCGGTTTGAGGAAACGCCCCAGCAGGTTTTCACCCCTAAGATTCCAAGTAAAACCCCGTGATAAAAACTCTCCTTCAAATCCTCCCTTACGGCGGTGTCCCGGATGCTGATGGTCTTTTTCAAATATTCAGTGAAAATCCTTTCCACATTCCCCGCATCTCCACTTTGCAGCGCATCGCAAAAACGGTTTAACGTCTCCCCGTCCTCCCGGACATTTTCTTTCAAATATTCCATAATCTGCGTAACGAAAATGTCCCGTATTTCCAAATTCGGAATCGCAAGCTTCATCCGCCTTCCCTGCGGCTTTCCCCGCTGGGTCAGATATCCGGCAGTAAAAAGCAGGCTCCAGATATTGTCAATCGACTGGTAAATTTCCGGGTACGTAAGCTCCTGATGGATTTCCTTTGTAATAACCCCTCCTGCCACCAACCGCTCAATCTCCCGCTTTACCGCAGCGTTTGCCGAGCTTTGGATAAACCGTTTTACCGCGTCATTGCCGCTGGTATTGATCCAGTAGTTTTCCGGCTGCGCCTGCGGCTCGAATCGGATCCGGTCGCAATAGTTCAGCACATCCCAGGGACAGTACACTTTTACATTTCCAAATTGGTAGCCGTCATACCACCGTTTGACCGCATCATAATGCTCTGCTACGCCATAATAGTCTAAAAGCCCCCTAACTTCCCCGTCCGTAAAACCAAAGCGTTCCTCAAACCGCTCATCCGCTATGGTCAATACCTTCAGATTATTCAGCCCGGTAAAAACGCTCTCTTTTGAAATCCGAAGGCACCCGGTCAACACCGCAAATTTCATGCTGTTATTTGTCTTTAACGCTTCTCCAAGGAAATTTCGAATAAGCGAGACCATCTGCCCATAATATCCGTTCGCATGCGCCTTCGCCAGCGGAACGTCATATTCATCAATCAACAAAATCGCTTTTGTCCCATGATGCTTTTCTAACAGTCTCGACAATACACTTAAACTGTTGCAAAATACCGCATCCGGCATATGGTCGTCCAAAAGCTTGCGGTATTCCGTTTTATCCTGTTCATTTAACGCTTCGCTATCCAACAGATAATACTTTTCATTCGCAGTCCGATTGATCTGCAAAACCGCCCTTTGATAGGCTGTTTCATAATCCAGAGCGTCTATTCCTTTTAAAGAAATAAAAACAACCGGGTATTTTCCCATATATCTTTCACAAAGCGAAGCTTCCTCTGAAATTTCCAGACCGTCAAAAATACGTTTATCCCCATCCAATGAGAAAAAACATTCCAGCATACTCATATTCAGCGACTTCCCAAATCTGCGCGGTCTGGTAAATAAATTCACTACTCCCCAGTTGTGCAGCAGTTCCGTGATCAGGCCCGTTTTATCTACATAGTAAAAATCTTCTTTCCGCATTTCTTCAAAATTTTCAACTCCGATCGGAAGCTTTTTTATTGGAAGTTTCCTTATCGGAAGCTTCTTTTTTTGCATTTCGACTTTTCCTCGCATATCCATCCTTTTCACCTCCACTCTTAACGGAATATGTTGGAATTAAGTTTTGATTATATTTTTAACAGACATATTCTTTGGTAACATGAACGGTTGTTTTATAGGATCGCGGAATTATTGGTAAATCATTTCATGTGTAGGTTTGTTTATATTATAGCAACTATGATACGGTAATTCTATAGAAACATTTGTGTTTATTAGTGAACAAGATCAGTTATTGGAAACATTTTTAATTTTTTTCAAATAATCACTTTTTTCTGTCAGATTCTCCCACCCTAAAAAGTATTCTATACAAATGCGCATTTAAAATATTGGATATACATATCCCTATCTGCATATCCAGAAAGGAGCCGTCATGGACACGAACCGCCAGGTTGAACAACTATTTGAACGGTATTCCGATATGGTATACCGGATTGCTATATCTTATGGGAACCATGTGCAAATGGCGGAAGATATTGTACAGGAAGTATTTTTGCGTGTGTTAAGACACAGCCCAAGCTTCCAAAACCCGGAGCATGAAAAGGCATGGTTTGTACGGGTTACGATAAACTGCTGCAAAAGCACGCTGTCTTCGGCGTGGTTAAAACGGGTACAGCCATTTGCAGAAAATGCACGTGAACTATCCGCCGAAACATTTTGCCACGAGGAAGAACAGGAGCTATATGAAACGCTAGGGAAACTGCCCGCAAAATACCGGATCGTACTCTATCTGCGCTATTTCGAAGAATACCAGGTAAATGAAATCGCAGCCATGCTGCATATCCTGCCAAACACCGTATCCAAAAGGCTTGCACGAGCCAAAAAAATGTTAAAGCAGGAACTATCAGTTACAGATTACGTTACAGTAAAGCCAAAGGCCGAACTGTAACAACTATCAAAAGAAATGGGAGGCAACTACAATGAAAAAAGCTTTATATAAAACCATGTATGAACAGATCCGCTTAGACGATTCCCAGAAAAAAAATATCCTTCTGGAAATAAAGGAACGTAAAAGGCGCCGTTTTCAAAAGCGCAGGCTTCCCGCCTATATCGCAGCCTGCCTGTGTGTCCTGATGCTTTCAAATATTGCGGCATTTGCAGCGGAACGTATGCATCTTGGCGAATGGATTGCCGCAGAGCTAAACCGCTTATGGAATTCAAACAGGGAGCTGTCAGAAAAACAGATCGCGGCCTACGATTCGCAAAGCTTCCAGCTTGGACAGACAATACCGCTGTGGCATGGCTCCCTTACTCTCAAAGCCCTGCTGTATGACAACCATTGTTTCTATATCCCATACACCTTCTGCCCGGAATCAGAAGAAAGCCTGCCAGGCTGGGAAAAAGAAATTTTCCTGCTTAAATTTGCAATAAAAGGAGAAAAAACACAGTTGCTGGGAAGTTATATCAGCCTTCCGGAACAAACATCCAAATTAAATAAAAAATTTCACGGAAGTATCCTGTTAAACGGTTCCTTTAACCAAAACAGCATCATCCAGATATATAAACCGCATACAGACGGCTCACTCGGAAAACCCGTCTGCGAACTTCCGCCAGCTAGAACGCTTAACAACGTAAGGAGCATAACATATGACGCAAAAGATCTGCGTGAAAAAACAAATATTGATTTAAAACATTTAAATATTAAAAAGATTACCCTGTCCCCATTATCCATCTATATCACTGGGGATATCGCCTGCGGGCTTTGGCAAAACGATACGCTTTCGATTCAAATAGAACGCAAAGACGGCTCCGTTGTAAAAGAACCGCCAACCGGTGGCTTTATAAAATGCGGTAAAGAAAACGTCAGATATCGTTTTGAATGCTGTAAGCTTTTTGAAGCTCCGGTCAACTTTGATGAATTAAGCTGTATACGTATTTCTACAAAAAACGGAAAGGAATACCGGATTCCGATACAAGCGGATGAAAGCCAAAGCAATCCATGAAATTTTATTCACATCCGTATGCATATTTCTCCTTGTAAAAATGGCTATGCGTTTCCACATAGCCATTTTTGTAGTGACTCCATTAGAGTTGCTAACGCTTTTAGCAGTCCTTCTTTTCATAAAATGCCAATGTAAGCCTTTCGTTAATAACCATTGTTTTGCCTGTCTGGCGATACCCCATTTTTTCATACAGATGGCAGTTTTTAGACTCCTGCAAAATTGTGTCCAGCTCCCAATTTTCGTTTCCGTGCATTTTATTGGGAAAATTCCACCCGGACGCTGGAAGCAGGCAGCAGACCCGTCCGGATGTTCCGGCTCCAGGATGTAAGAAGCTCTAGGCATTCTGTGCAAGGGTTTCAATGCCGGACGGACCGGGGATTAACCGCCATCCATGGCGCAATCCCCTTTTTCGGGCATCCCTGCCCGA
>CANDMI010000066.1 GCA_947385775.1 uncultured Eubacterium sp.
CCTTCTTCCAGAAAATCTTTTTTATTTTCCTCTTGACATTTCACCAAATTGCTTCCCGGAAAGCACCCGGTCCATAATATCCGCTAACGGCTCCATCGCGTTTTGCGCCTCCTCATACGTATTGGTCTGCGCCCCGACCTCCACAAGCGCGGACCTTGGCAGGTAATGCAGGTTATAGCGGTATCCCCGCAAATAAATGCACCTGGAAAAGCCCGGGTAATTTTCAGCTGCGGCTAATTGCATCTGGAAGGAAAACGCAAGGTTATCCGAAAGGTTTGGGTTTGCAAGGTAACTGATATCGCCCTGCGCCGTCGTATGGCTTAATCCGTTAAAAAACATGATCGTGGCGGTCTGCTTTCCGTTTACTTCGTGCACGAGCCTGGTTCCTTCTTCTACGCCGTCCCTATGTAAATCCAAAATGACCTGCAAGCTTGGATTTTCCTTTACAAGCTTTTCCAACGCCGGAGCAGACCTGGAATATGCCGTATCCCGGTCCGGAATGTCATACTCCCCTTTATGGTGCAGCACGCGGTAGCCCTTTTGCTCTAATAATTCCGTAAGACGGTCCCCCAGGCCCACGACAGACTGGGATTCGTCTTTGGAATCCGCGTAACGCTCCTGGGAATGGGTATGGTAAATTAAAATCTGCGGCCCGCTCCCATTCTCCTTTTTATCTATGCTCATATCCTTTGCAAGCATCTTTTGCGCGTTTAACTGCTCTCCATTTGTCGTCGTCGTGCTGTCAACCCGGTAAAAATTCTGCAAAAGGTAATCAAAATCGTTTAGCTTTTCCCTGGAATATTTGTTTTTTGCCATGCTAGAAACCGCGCCTGACGTTTCTTTTTCCGACGCTTGCGCCGCGTCATCCCCGGAAGCCGACGCATTTTTATTTTCCTGGGACGCAAGTTTTGAGGCAAGAGCCGCCATATCGCTTGAGCAGCTGTCCTCCATCGCAAAATCCAGATACTGCGACTGCCCCACCGCAAGCTGTGTGTCTTTTTTCCTCGTATAGCCATAAATCGGAAGCAGCTCGCCAATGCCCGCTTCCAGATATTCATAAATCGTTTTTTTCCCGGTCTTTGACGCATCATAGGCAAGCGCCGGAATACAGCTTTTCGCCGTCTTGTACCCCAACTCCGACTGTATGGCGTGAACTGTAGCGTCCATGACCGTATGCGTCGTAACCCCGGACGAGTCCATCACATAGACGGCTGCCGCCGTAAAACACATAAGCGGCAGCGCTCCGATCCATATCCGGCCCTTGTTCTTTTTCATTCTATGCATTGCCCTCCTCCCATGCCGCTTCAAAAGAAATCACGGGTATAGTATATGAAACCCGGATATGGATTTATGTCTATTCCTGAAGACAGCGGCGCACTACTTTTCTTGCAGCGCCATATTGATGCCCTCGGATACCGTAAAGCTCAAACGCTTCACCGCCTCGTCCACATCCTTTGGCGTAACGAAAAGCGTGTTTAGCTGCGGCGTTAAAAGCTCGCGCACAAGCTGGTATTTTTCGACCATGTCTAATTGCTCATAAGAGCTGCCGATGCTTTGGAGCTGCTTGGCCTGGCTCATAGCGTGGATCAGGTTTGTCATCGTGTCTATTACGATCGTAGCCGCGTCGATCACAGTCGGTATCCCGATGGCGATGACCGGGACTCCCACGCTTTCATTATTTAACGCGTGCCTGTGGTTTCCGACCCCGGAGCCTGGATTGATGCCGGTATCCGTGATCTGTATCGTGCGGTTTAACCGCCTTGCGCTTCGCGCCGCAAGCGCGTCTACGGCTATGATCACATCCGGCTTTGTTTCTTTTGTAATGCCCCGCACGATCTCCATAGATTCCATGCCGGTCTGCGCCATAACCCCCGGCACGATGCTGCTGACCGACTGGTGGCACTTATCGTCGATCACATATTTTCCAAACTCCTTTATAATATGCCTGGTCACGCACAAATTATCCACTACGCGCGGCCCTAAGGAGTCCGGCGTTACCGCCCGGTTCCCTAATCCTACCACCAGCGTCGTATAGTCCTTTTTCTCCGGGAGCAGACGTTTTAGTATTTTCGAAAGCTGTCTGGAAATCTCCCTGTGATACCCTTCGTCCTCGTCGTTCATATTCCTTGCTTCCAGCGTCACGTAATTGCCCTTCGGCTTTCCCATTGTCTTAGCGCCGTTTTCCGTTTCTATAATGACGCTGCTGATATGGATATCGGGAGAAGCTTCTTCCTCTTCTAAACGCACTCCTTTGATCTCTACATTGTCTTCCTCAAATTTCTCACGCGCTTCCAGCGCAAGATCTGTCCGTACCTGATACATTGTTTTTCATCCTCTCATATGTGTTTTGCCTAAACGGTTATCTTATATCCCAAATCATATTCTCACGGAACGCGCAGTTTATGCGCGTTCCTGATCCATGAAAAGTAACCTTATATCCTATTTTCTACAAAAAAACCCGGAATATGTATTGACAGAACATTTCAATTATTCTATTATAGTCTAGTGCTTGATCCAATCTGATTTTATTTTAAAATGACTGGATGGAGCAAACGCGTGTTCATTCGAATGTCCGTGTCCTGAAAATGAACGCTGTTAAAATGCATAAAACCATACGATTTCACTACAAATGGAGGTGTGAGAAATTGGCTAATATTAAATCCGCAAAAAAAAGAATCCTGACGGCAGAAAAAAGAGCTGCAAGAAATAAATCCATTCGTTCAAAGGTTAAGACATCTATAAAGAAAGTGTACGCAGCGATTGACGCAAAGGATAAGGATGCCGCGCAGTCCGCGTTAAGGGCGGCTACATCAGAGATCGCAAAGGCTTCTTCCAAAGGAATTTATCACAAGAACAATTGCGCGAGAAAAGTATCGAAATTAAGCCAGGCTGTCAATAAAATGGCATAAAAAGGCATAAAAAAGCTAAGACATACATTGCATAAAAGCCGTCGGAATCCCTCTTATCCGGCGGCTTTTATGCGCACAGGCGCCCAAATGTGATCTGACGGCAGAAGCTTCGGGCGCCTTTTTTCTCATTCCTCATTCAGTTTGCTTAGGCGAATCGCCTGATCCGCCGCGATGCATGCGTCTAAGATTTCCTGGATATCCCCGTCTAATATTTTATCCAGCTTATATAAGGTCAGATTAATGCGGTGGTCTGTCACGCGTCCCTGCGGGAAATTATAGGTGCGTATCTTTTCCGAACGGTCGCCTGTCCCGATCTGGCTGCGGCGCGCCTGGGATTCCGCGTCCTGCTGCTTTTGAAGTTCTAAGTCATACAGCTTGGCGCGCAGCAGCGCGAACGCCTTTTCCTTATTTTGCAACTGTGATTTTTCGGTCTGGCTGTAAATGACGATTCCGGTCGGGTAATGGGTCAGCCTGACCGCGGAATCTGTCGTATTGACGCACTGTCCGCCATTTCCGGACGCTCTCATTACGTCAATGCGGATGTCCTTTTCTTCTATCTGAACATCCACTTCCTCAGCTTCCGGCATAACCGCAACCGTAACCGTAGAGGTATGGATGCGTCCCTGAGATTCCGTCTCAGGCACGCGCTGGACGCGGTGCACGCCGGATTCATATTTTAACATGGAATACGCTCCCTGCCCTGTGACCATAAAATTGACGGACTTCATGCCGCCAATCCCAATCTCTTCCGCTTCTAACGTCTCCACCCGCCAACGTCTGCCCTCCGCGTAATGGACATACATACGGTAAATCTCCGCCGCAAACAGCGCGGCTTCATCCCCGCCCGCGCCTGCCCGGATTTCTACAATTACATTTTTATCGTCATTCGGGTCTTTTGGAAGCAATAAAATCTTAAGCTTGTTTTCCAGCTGCTCTAACTGCGCTCTGGAATCGTTTAACTCCTCCTTTGCCAGGGCGCGCATTTCCTCATCTGACTCCTCTTCCAGCAAAGCCAAGCTGTCATCTATATTCTGCTGCGCTTTTTTGTAATCCTGATATGCCCCTACGATCGGCGCAAGGTCGCTTTGCTCTTTCATCAGCTTGCGGAAACGCCCCGTATCGTTTGCAACGTCCGGCTCACTTAGCTGGTTCATGATCTCTTCATAGCGAAGGATCAGATCCTCTAATCTATCAAACATGTTTTCCTCCAAAAATACTGCGCGCGGCTGCCCGCAAAGCCGTAAAACTATACGCGCCCTTTGACAACGCGTTCATGGTGCGCCAAATCCTTTATGACAGACACATCGCGGTATCCTGCCGCACACATCATATTCGTAACCGCAGGGCCTTGGTCATATCCGATCTCAAAATACAAATATCCGTCCTGGTTTAAATGCTCCTTACCCTGCTTTATGATCTCCCTGTAAAAATCCAGTCCGTCCACGCCGCCGTCTAAAGCTGTCACCGGCTCAAATTCCCGCACCTCCGGCATCAGCCGCAATAGCTCGGGCTGCGCGACATACGGCGGGTTCGATACGATCAGGTCAAACGTCTCATTTATATTTTCAAATAAATTGCTGCGCACCCATTCCACTTCCACCTCATGCATTTTGGCGTTTTCCTTTGCCACCAAAAGCGCCTGTTTGGAAATGTCGCTGCCGACAGCCTCCATGCCATGGGCGTTTTTCATAAGGCTGATCGCGATGCAGCCCGAACCGGTGCATAGATCCAACAGCTTCATCTCCGGCTGGCATATTTTAAGCGCCTCTTCCACAAGCGTTTCCGTATCCTGCCTTGGAATCAGCACATTTGAGTTTACCTTAAAATTTAACCCCATAAACTCCTGCTCTCCGGTAATATATTGCAGCGGAATCCGTTCCGCCCGTTTTTTTACCGCGATCTCATATTCCGAGCGCTGCTCCATCGTCAGCGCGTCCTCCATATGGGAATAATAAAAAGTAAGGTTGATCTTACATACTGCTTCCATCAACAGCCACGCGTCCAGCTTTGCTTCCTCTATGCCTGCCTGCGCAAGCGCTCCATTTCCCCACTCCATCGCTTCGCGATATGTCATGGCGCTTCCTCCTGTTTCGGAATGATCTGTGAACAAACATTTGAACTGTACAAAAAGGTTGAGATCTCACAACCTCAACCTTTCTCCCACATTGCCTGCTCTATTTTATGCCATATCTCCTGTTAAACTTCTCTATACGTCCACGAGCCTGGTTCGCTTTCTGCTGACCTGTGTAGAACGGATGGCACTTGGAACAAATTTCAACGTGAAGCTCCTTTTTTGTTGAACCTGTTACGAATGTATTTCCGCAGTTGCATGTAACAGTTGCCTGATAGTATTCTGGCTGGATATCTGCTTTCATTCTTTTCACCTCGCATGTATAAAATCTTTTTGTAACTGTGAACCTCTCACAGCGGCTTCCATATAAAATCTCAAAAAAATCCTGTTGAAATCAACAACTATCTCATATTACCATATCCGTATTTTATATGCAAGGGTTTTTTATGATTTCTTAGGAAAATGCCGCATCGTTTTGCAAGCGCAACGATCTGATCTTTTACCTCACTGTCTAAAACCATATTCCCGCTCCTTTTTTTCTCCCGCCCCCTCCTGCCTTTTTTCGATTATACCACGCCAAAAGGCCGTCCGCAATCCGGTTAGCAAAAGCAAATTTCCAATCATCCGGACTTTTTTACCATAAAGCCAAAAGCCGAACGATAGCTATGCTACAACTCCGTACCCCCCCAATTGACTCTGTAAGCTCTTTCCTGTATAATAGGGCACGTAATTTCTACAAAGCATCTATTTTTATTTATTTCATTTTACAAAAAGGAGACACAACGAATGAAGCTAGAAGTAAAGCAAATCTATAAAAGCTTCAGCGGCAAGGACGTGCTGCATGGAGTCAGCTTTGAGGTGGAAAGCGGCCGCGCGCTTGGCCTGCTTGGGCGAAACGGCGCGGGGAAAACGACGACGATCCGCATTATCATGGACGTGTTCCATGCCACTAAAGGAGAGATCCTTTTAGACGGCAAGCCGTTTTTGCCAGCCGCAGAACGCATCGGCTACCTGCCGGAAGAGCGTGGGCTTTATCCAAAGCGCACCGTCATGGACCAGCTTTTGTTCCTTGCAAAGCTAAGGGGCCTAAAAACCGCCGACGCAAAGGTCCATGCCAAAAAATGGCTGAAGCGCCTGGAAGTATGGGAATACGCGCCGCGCAAGCTGGAAACTTTATCCAAGGGCAACCAGCAAAAGGTGCAGCTTGCCGCAACGCTTGTATGCGACCCTAAGATCGTGATTTTAGACGAGCCTTTCAGCGGCCTGGACCCCGTAAACGCCCAGATCTTAAAAGATGTGGTCAACGAATTGATCGCCGAAAATAAGATCGTGATCTTTTCCAGCCACCAAATGAGCTATGTGGAGGAATTTTGCGACAATATCGCCATCATCAACCATGGCAGGGTCGTGCTTTCCGGGGATTTAAAGGAAATTAAAAAAGATTACGGAAAAAACCGGATGATCCTTTCCGCTGAAAATTACAGCCAAAAGGAACTGGCAGAAAAAATAAAGCGGGAGCTTTCGTCTGACCTTACGATATCCGAAGCAAAAAAAGATTTCCTTGTATTAGCGCTTGCAGAACATACATCAAAAAACGAATTATTGAAAAAGCTTTCTGAAACCGACATCGATATCGAACTTTTCGGCAGATACGAACCTTCCTTAAACGATATCTTTGTCGCCGTATCCGGTGACGAAGAAACGGAAGACGATACGGCGCAGACCGCAAGCTGACAAAAACAGTTTTAAAAAAGATAACTTACAAAATCAAGAAAAATAAAAAGGATCGATCATTATGAAGCAATTTTTTACAGTGTTCCAATACGAATTAAAAGAATATTTGAAAAACAAAAGTTTCGTCATTATGACGTTGATTTTGGCGATCGCCGGAGCCATTGTGCTGTTTTTGCCAAGGTTTATCGACCTTTCCGACTTCACCGGGGCAGATGCTAAGAC
This sequence comes from uncultured Eubacterium sp., assembly GCA_947385775.1. Lineage (GTDB taxonomy): Bacteria > Bacillota > Clostridia > Lachnospirales > Lachnospiraceae > Eubacterium_J. The sequence goes on from CANDMI010000066.1 coordinate 6,937, forward strand.
GCAGATCAGTGAAACAAAAGGCGACACGCAAGAAGAAGCAAAAGACGGACAGGATTCCGACGACGTTTCAGACAGCCTGTGCCTGTACGACGAAGCGGGCATTACCAATATGGAAGTATTAAAGCAATTTTTCCCAACAGCAAACTGGCGCGCCGCAAAAAGCGTCCAGGAAGTCAAAGACGCGGTAGAATCCAAAGAGGCGGACGCGGGCTTTGTTGTAACGGCAATTGATTCTTATGATTATTATGTCTACAATAAGGATATGTATGACGGCAACCCTTCCGTATTTGAAGAGGCTATGCGCACCTTTTCCCGTATGGCATACTGTGCGGAACATAACTTGGATTATGCGCAGATCATGCAGATGTACGATGCGCCGATCAAAGCAAACGAAGTGATCTTAAATAAGGATACCGGAAGCAATTACTGGTACTGCTATTTCCTTGTCATTCTCGTATTTATGCTGATCGTCCTTTACGGGCAGATGATCGCGGTATCCGTTACAAGCGAAAAAAGCAACCGCGCCATCGAAGTGCTTGTCACCTCCACCACGCCAAACAGCCTGTTGTTCGGCAAGGTGATCGCGGGCGCCATCGGCGGGCTGTTGCAGATTGGCATCGTCTTAGCGGCGGTTCTTATTTCCTATCAGATCAACCGCGACAAATGGAACGGGGCGTTAGACATGTTTTTACAGATACCGTCATCCGTGCTTTTGACCTTTGCCACATTTGGCATCGGCGGCTACCTGTTTTACGCGTTTTTATACGGTGCAATGGGCGCGCTTGTCAGCAAGACCGAAGATATCAGCAAAAGCTCCAGCGGGCTTTTGGTCATCATTATGGGCGTTTACTTTTTCTCGCTGATACAGCTGACAAACCCAGACGGAATGATCATGAAAATACTCTCATTTTTGCCGATCAGCTCCTACAGCACGATGTTTGCCCGCATCGCAATGGGTACGGTGGACACCTGGGAGATTCTTGTATCTTTCCTTATTTTAGCCGTATCGATCTTCGGCGCAGGGGTTATCGGCGCAAAGCTGTACCGGATGGGAACGCTGCGCTATGGCAACCCGATCAAGCTTCGCACGGCCTTAAAAAGCATCCGTTCGGAGGAATAAGAAGCATTCATTGACAATATCCCCCGCATATGGTATAAATTGAAATAAATGCGCCGGCAAAGCCCCATCCGCTATTTTTGAATGGGGCTTTCGCCTGGCAAAAACATGCGCATAGAAATGAAATGCGCAGAATGGAGGCTGGATATGGGAAAGGAGATCCCTTATAAAATTTATCTGGAAGAACAGGAAATGCCGGACAAATGGTACAATGTCCGGGCGGATATGAAAAATAAACCTGCGCCGCTTTTAAATCCCGGCACTTTAGCGCCACTGACCTTTGAGGAAATGCGCGGCATATTCTGCGACGAGCTTTGCCGCCAGGAATTAGACGATACGACCCCGTATTTTGAAATCCCAACAAAAATCAAGGATTTTTACCGGATGTACCGCCCGTCGCCCCTGGTGCGCGCATACTGCCTGGAGGAAAAATTGCAGACCCCCGCGAAAATTTATTATAAATTTGAGGGCAACAACACCAGCGGCAGCCATAAGCTAAACTCCGCCATTGCCCAGGCATATTACGCAAAGGAGCAGGGCTTAAAGGGCGTTACGACAGAAACCGGAGCCGGACAGTGGGGAACCGCGCTTTCTATGGCATGCGCCTACCTTGGGCTGGAATGCCACGTTTATATGGTCAAATGCTCCTATGAGCAAAAACCATTCCGGCGCGAGGTCATGCGCACCTACGGGGCAAATGTCACTCCGTCCCCATCAGACACGACAAACGTCGGCCGCAAAATATTAGAAGAATTTCCAGGCACCACCGGAAGCCTTGGCTGCGCCATTTCAGAAGCCGTGGAAGCCGCGACCTCAAAGGAGGGCTACCGTTATGTGCTTGGCTCCGTGCTGACCCAGGTATTGCTCCATCAGTCTGTGATCGGCCTGGAAGCCAAAGCCGCAATGGATAAATACGGCATTCATCCAGACATGATCATCGGATGCGCCGGGGGCGGCTCCAACCTGGGCGGACTGATCTCTCCATTTATGGGAGAAAAATTAAGAGGAGAAGCGGATTACGAATTTATTGCCGTAGAGCCGGCTTCCTGCCCGAGCCTTACAAGGGGCAAATATGTATATGACTTTTGCGACACCGGAAAGGTCTGCCCGCTTGCGAAAATGTATACGCTGGGAAGCGGCTTTATCCCTGCCCCAAACCATGCGGGCGGCTTACGCTACCACGGCATGAGCTCTGTCCTCTCCCAGCTGTACCACGACGGCTACATGAAAGCCATCAGCGTAGAACAGACCGCGGTATTTAAAGCGGCGGAAGAATTTGCCCGGGTGGAAGGCATCCTGCCTGCGCCGGAAAGCTCCCATGCGATCAAAGCCGCGATCGACGAAGCTTTGAAATGCAAAGAAACCGGAGAAGAAAAAACGATCCTGTTTGGACTTACCGGAACCGGATACTTTGATATGACCGCTTATGAACGGTTTAACGATGGAACGATGACAGATTATGTCCCAACAGACGAGGAACTGAAAAAAGGGCTGGAGGGGATTCCGAAGTTTCCTGGGAATGAGATATAAGCGCTGGCTAACGCTAAAAGAGAAAGTCGCCGCCTGCTTTTTAATGTGTTAAGGCAGGCGGCGGTTTTTTCTTAGCCGCAAGCCTAAGCCACCCTCTAAATAAACCGAAAAAAGAAGAGCCGAAACTCTTCTTTTTTTCTGCACATTATTACATCGAAGCGCGCCATTCCCATAGGACACAGCCCGCATCCTATACTTGATCAGGAGATTTCCCGTCTTCCATCCGAAACATCCCAATCTGCCCCTCCAAATCCACCGCCAGCTCCTTTAGCGCTGCGGCAGCGCTTGTAATCTGCTTCACCCGTTCACCAAGCCTTGCGGTGGACGAGGCGGTTTCTTCGCTGGCGGCGGCATTTTCTTCTGAAATCGCCGATAACGAAGCAATGATATTCATCATCTGCGTCCGTGCGTCATCCAGTATCCTGGACTGGTTTTCAATATGCTCCATTTTGCCAAGGGATTCTAATATCCCTTTTCTTACCGTTTCAAAGCAGGCTCCGGTCTGGTTTAATTTTTCTTTCTGGCTTGCTACGATTTCCACTACGCCTCCCATTGTATGTACCGTAGTTTCCGCGTCGTTTAACAGCACACGGATAATCTGCTCGATCTGCTGGGCGGAGCTGCTGGACTGCTCGGCAAGCTTTTGTATCTGCGTCGCCACAATTGCAAACCCGCGGCCCTGCTCCCCTGCCCGCGCCGCTTCAATAGAGGCGTTTAAAGACAGCAGGTTTGTCTCGTCCGCTATGGAGGTGATCATCTCAACCGCTTTTTGAATCTGCTGGGCGGAAGCGTTCGTCGTCTGAATCTGTCTAGCGATCATGTCTATAGCATCTGTCGTCTTTTTTGTGTATGCCGACAGCTCTTCTAAAATATGGTCTACGTCTTCGCCGGCTTTTCCCATTTCCCCTGTGACCTTTGTCATGGCGGCAATGTCGAAAGCCATTTCCTTTATAATATTGCCCATATGCTCAATATCCGCCATAGCCTCTTCCGTCTCCTTGGCCTGTGAAACCGCACCCGAAGAAATCTCGCGGATCGCCTGGCCTACCTTATCCGATTCTATGCCCGTAATGTCCGCCGTGCGCTCCAGCTCATCGGCGGACCTCGTCAAAACCCCGGTGGAATGTTTGATGCTTCCGATCATATCCCGCAGGGAGGCCCGAAGCCCCGTAACCGCGTGCAGCATTGCGCCAATTTCATCCCGCCTCGTTTTTGCCTTTACCGCCTGGGGGTTAGACAAATTGCCGTCGGCTACTTTTCCAAACACGTTCATCATATGCTTTAACGCCCGGGCAATCGATACCGCGATCGCCGTTGTAAGCAAAAACGCCGCTAAAATAACAACCGCGCTTAACAGGCTCATTTTAACCGCATCGGACGTAATCGCCCCATTGACCTGCGCGCTCTTTTTTCCGGTAAAAATCATGCCATATACCGCTCCGTCCTGATCCGCTACCGGCATATAATAGCCATAATAATGCACATCCCCTAGCTCCACGTCTTCGGCAAAATATTCTTTTCCCTGCTCTAAGACTGTTTTTTGCACCTCTTTACTTACCGCGCCCTGCGTCAGCCGCTCCTTATTTTCATCAAACAGGGACGTAACCACCGTTTGGCTGCCATAATATAAGGAAACGTCTATTCCGGAATCGACGCTAAGCTTATCCACTAGGCTGTAATTACCGCTGACGACAAATGTGCCTTTTATGACATTTCCGGATTCCAGCATGATAAAATCCCCGTTTCCGGCTGCGTCGTACGCGCCCTGGACGGCAAGCGCAACGCTTTTTAGCCCTTCGTAAATTTCTTTTTTCAGGCTCTTTTTTAAATTCGCCTGCCCATATACGGTTAAAATAACCCCAAGTATCACAACCGGAAGCACCGACATCCCGATCAGCTTCATCGCTATTCCAATTTTCTTTTTTCCTGTAACCATATCCCCTTCCCCTTATTTTTCCCACTCTTCCAGCTTTTTGCGGCGCGCGGCTTCTTTTTCACACCACAAAACACAGTCTGCATACCCCGCTTCCTCCGCCTGGCGGCACATATCCGATAAAATGCGTTCAAATTCCTCCTCTGACTTTGCGTAAACACAATCCCAGGAACCGTTTCGGATAATTTCTGTCACCTTAGGCCAGGTTTCTGTCAGCTCCGGGGATTTGGCGCTTGCCGTATAAGTATTTGGCTTTGAAATGGAATAGGTAAAGCCAGATAAATATTCCGCCGCGTTTTTCGCTTTTGTTTCCTCCTGCCATCTGCGCTCCACCGCGCTGACATTCGCGGATACGACATTCGGCCAGGATGCGGAATTGTAAGTCTGCCCGTTTGACTGCGGATTCCTGGTATGCAGCGTCCAGGTCGTATTGTTAAACTGCGGGATTCCTTCTGACCAACTCCCGCTGTAACCGGACGCTTCCGGCATGACGCGGTCCTCCCCTTCGCCATCCCAGGGCAGGTCGATCAGGCATGTGTTTTTTTCCAGATCGTAATCCCATCCTACGCCCTTTGGCCCATATTCCTGGGTCAGCCTGCCCTCCGGCGTACACAGCCAGTTCATAAGCGCCATTACAAGTTTTGGATGTTTTGTCTGTGCGCCGATCGTCCAAAGTCTATTCCCGCCGTTTTCATTCAGCCCATATACAAGGGTATTCTGATTTTCCGCCGCCAGAGGGAGCATGGCTTTCCCGTCCGCGGTATGATAAACGGTATTATACTGCGGCGCCGCAAGCCAGCTAAAAATGCAAAAAAACGCGCCCCCGTCCTGATAATCTTCCACACATCCTTCATAGCCCTGGGTGCGCGACTGCGGGTCAAGCAGGCCGTTTCGGTATAGCCCGTTATAAAAACGAAGCGCCCGCTCATAGCTCCCGCCTTCTTGCAGGCACCCTTCAAAGCTACCGTCACGGACATCATAAAGCCCCACGCCAAGCTCATCCATTCCAAAAAAATTCGTACAGGTCGATTTTGCAAACATCATCATATCCCCGTCCCAGTCGCTGAACAAAGATACGCCGTACGCTTCTTTCCCGGAATCCGACACCGGGCAGATTTCTTTCATCCGCTTTAAAACATCTATATAATCCTCCAGCTCTGCCACCTTAGGCTTTCCAATCTGTTCATACAAATCCCAGCGGATATCCGGGTGGTAGTCAAAATCCCCATATTCGCCGCTTTCCGCCGCCACATCGTATCCAATGCCATAGATATTCCCGCCGGAAATTTTCCTGTTTTTTTCCAGCGCTTTTTTCATATGCTCCTGCATGTAGGCGCCGCACCCGCTTAACAGCCCGTCTTTTTCCCAGTCCAGCAATAAACCGTTTTCTATGGCGGAATGGTATTGGTCGGAATCCGTCCCCCATATGATAATGTCCCCAAGGCTGCCCTTTTTTTCCTGCCTGCTGTAAAAATCCTCACTTCCGTCGTTCGTAAAATTTAGTTTCACATTAAATTTATCCAAAAGGACCTGCGCAAACCATCCCTGCTGCTCCCCCTGATAGCCGCTAAGCTGTGAATAAACGTTAAGGGTTACGGTATCTTTTGGTATGTCGTAAGCTTCTTTTTCAGGGCTTTCTGCGGTTTTTTGAACGGGAGGCGCCTGCGTTTTGGAAGCTGGCTGTTCCTGGTGTTTTTTTCCATTACATGCGCTGCACAGCAATGCGGCGGATAATAATGTGCAGATATAAATTTTTTTCTTTTTCATAGTGGGCCTCCTGGTTGCTAGTGTTCCCAGCTTTGGTTTTATTTTGTTATTATATATAAAAATGGGGTAGGAAAATACGGTTAAAATTAGAGAGGAAAAGCATAAGTTATTTCATCTGCATCGGCGTGCGCATAAAAAAGCAGGAGTCCTTTTCAGATTCCTGCTTGACGCTATCTATACAATTTTCCATAAAAAAACTGCTCTTGAAATGAAATGTCGCCTAATATTTTTTCTTCTGTAACATCGTCTCCATCCAAAGACACAATCCACTTATCCTCCACATCATCAAAACGATGCCATACCGCGACTACTTTTCCCCGAAAACTCTTTTGAGGCTTATTTGTTCCAAATAAATAAACATCCTGTTTTTCGCCGTCACCAGCAATCACATCATTTACATATCCGTAATTGATCGGATAAATCATCTCTGGATAACGAGGATGGGCGAAGCCTAATGGCCTATCAACCGTTCCGCTTACCATTTTTCCAATAATATGACTGTAATCCGGCTCATCCGCTTCCATAACACAAAAAAAATAGTCCAATGCCGGCACAAGATGGTTATCCTCATATAACTTTCTGATTTCAGGAACCGTCATCCATTTACAGTCCGCAACTTCATCCGTTGTCGCGTCTTCCAAATGCAGTTCTCCATCGTATTCAAAAAGCCATACATCCATAATATCGTTAAATTTTTGACATTCATATTTCACATCAGCGCCCCTCATTTTCGTAAAAACGAGTTTTCCGGTTTCGGGTTTTAAATCCAGTCCCACTTCTTCTTTTACTTCTCTAAGCGCTCCGTCCAGACTGCTTTCTCCCATCCATACAGAACCTCCAACGCACTCCCACATAAGCGGAAAGGTTGGTCTGCTAACGGAACGTTGGGAAATAAGATATTCTCCTTTGCGATTTCGAATCCATACATGCACCACCAAATGGTAGAAACCTTTTGGGATCTTTTCTCCTCGAATCAGCGCTCTCCCTGTCTTTTCTCTGTATTTTGTGTACAAGTCCCATTTTTCCATTTTTTGCATTCCTCTAAATTTTATGAGCTATCTGACGCAACCGTTTCAATTACTCCCCCGCCCATAACATCTACCATATCACACAACCTGTCAATCCGCCACCCCATCCATCTTGCGAAACTCCGCCGGGCTTGCCCCCACGTACTTTTTAAACTTCTTATGAAAATAGTCCACATTTGAATACCCCACAAGCTGCGCCACCTCATACACCTTATACTGCCCGCTGCCCAGCAGAGCCTTGGCGCGCTCAATCCGAAGCTCATCCACATAAGCGTTAAAATTTTTCCCGGTGGCCTTGTTAAAAATCTTCCCAAGATACGAGCTGTTGTATCCAAACAGCTCCGCGATGGTTCCCAGCTTCAGGTTCTCATGATAATGGTGGCTGATATAGTCTAAAATCCCCTCCATCACGCTCTCTCTGGTCGGCGAGCTAATGGCGTTTGCGCACATCTCAAACTGCACCATGAAAAACCGCAGGATCTCATACAGGTAATATTTTTCTTCCACCGTACTGATGATGGCGGCGTTGCTGGGCAGCGGGATCTCCATGCTGCCGTAGGTGCGGCTGATCGACGCTTTTACCTGGATCATAATATCCGCAAGGTAATGCTTTAAAATCGGGACATCCTCGTTGGCAAAATACAAATCTTCCCGAAGCTTATGGAGCTGTTCCTTGATCATACGCCGGTTGCCGGTCTGGATATAATCCGCAATCCGTTTTGCATAGCCTTCCCCCATATCCACGCCGCTAAAATCCGCTTCCTGCTCCTTTGGAATATCCATAAAGCCCAGCACATGCTGGTTGTGGCTGCAAAAAAAGCGCCGTTTCATCAGCAAACAAGCATCCTTATAGGAGCGGTGGATATGCTCAATGGAATATACCGGGCGGCCGTAGGTGAGAAACAGCGCGTCCAGCGGGGAGCCCTTCTGGGGCTGGCTGATGTGGCGCTCTACCAGCTCCTCAAAACGCTTCAGCGCAAAATCCCCTTTTAATAAAATAATATCCTGATGGTTCAACACAATATGCTCCAGGGAATTGTGGTTTTTATTCGCAAGCCGCAGGATATCCGCAAAATCCCAGGCCGTGCGAAAGGATTCCTGGTTGTAGTTTGTATATAGCACAATCTGATACACCGCAGATTCCAGGCACAGGTCATGGTAATCCAGATAAAGGTAATCCGCCTGGTTTAAAATAATTTCCTGTAAAATAGATTCCCTGGCCTTATCCCGGTATACGGTAAGCTTTTTTTGCCGCTCCTGCTCCTTAACTAGCGCAACTTTCGCTTCCAGGACGGCGTGCTGCAATTCCTCCTCGTCAATAGGTTTTGTCAGATAGCAGGTAACGCCGTAGCGGATGGCTTCTTTTGCATAGGCAAAATCCGAATAGCCGCTTATGATAATGAATTTCCCGCAAAACCCCTGCTCCTGGGCCGCTTTTACCACCTCTAAGCCGCTTAGCTTTGGCATACGGATATCCATTAAAACCACGTCCGGCTGCAATTCTAAAATTTTTTGCAATGTGTCCGGCCCATTTTTTGCATCCGCCAAAACCACAAAGCCTAATGCCTGCCAATCCAATAAATACCGGATGCCCTCACGGACATCGATTTCATCATCTGCAATTAACAATTTCATATTTTTCCTCCGTATATACGATTATAACCCGGCCGAGCATTTTAACCCTAAGGCATAGATTCCGGCGCAGGCAGGACTAATGTAACCGCCGTGCCAAAATGCAGCTTGCTTTGCACCTTTATTCCGTAAGCGTCCCCATAATAAAGCTGAATGCGGTGATAAATATTAGAAAGCCCGATGCTTTTCGCCGATTCTTTCGGATGGTTACGCATATTTTCACGCATCCGATCCATTTCCTCTAAAGTCATGCCGCAGCCGTTGTCAAAAATAATGATGTGCAGCTTGCCTTCCCGCATCCGAATATGAATGATAATGCGCCCGTTTTCCTCCACGTCTTCTAACCCGTGGATAATCGCGTTTTCCACAACGGGCTGCAACAGCAGCGGGAAAATCGAATACTCCTTAAGATCAATGACCGTCCGGATTTTCAGGGAATAATTTACTCTGTCATGGAACCGCAGCTTTTGAATGGCAAGGTAGGTTTCAATGTAATCCAACTCCTTTTGGAGCGTAGTAAAGGACGTCGCCGTATTTTGGAGCACATAGCGCATGGATTTTCCCAAAAGCTTAATGGCGTTCGCCACCTCCAGGCATCCGGCTTTAATCGAACGCATCCTTATGGTTTCTAACGTGTTATATAAAAAATGCGGGTTGATCTGGCTGGAGAGCATCTTAAATTCCATCCGCTGCTGCTGGTTTTCCAGAAGCTGCGCGCGAATCTGCGCTTCATAAATCGAAGCTTCCTTGTGCAAAATATCCTGTATCATAATATTTAAGTCCGCAAACGCGTCGGAGATCTCGTCCTCCCCCGAATAATTGTCTGAAACGAAGTAATCTCCCAGGCTTGCGTGGTGCATGGCCTCACGCAGCGCGATCACCCTGCGGCTGAAATAGCGTGAAAACAGGTAAATAAAAAAACTGGTCGCAAAAATGATAAGCAGTAAAATCGCCACGTACATATACGTAATGTCCTGGATATAGGCGTATCCGCCGCTGTTTAACGATGCGATGTAAAACAGGTTGTGGGAATAGGACGCCAAAAACGTGGAGACGCATCCGATCATTTTTTCGCCCCCCAGCTCCACCAGCCCCGTATCCGTCTCATTCGCATCCGGGATAAACGTGGTGACGCCGTCATACTGCGGAGACGTACGGCTGCTGCGGTAAAAAATTTCTTCGTCCTTTAACCACATCACGGTATACAAACTGCTGTTTTCCAGACGGTTTTTCATATGGTTATTGCTAAGCGTCATGCAAAGCACCGCATAGCTGTTCTTTTTTGGCAAAAAAATGCGCGAATACAGGCACAGCGACACCGCATCATTTCCAAAATCATCCGACACGCCTTTGCAGCTCCAAAAGGGCGACGCGGACCTGGACGCACGCACAAACCAGCTCTGCCTGCGGGTTTCATCTGTAATATGGCAGATCTGCCCATTTTGCGGAACCGTCTCATTATAGGTATAAACCTGGATCTGCTGTATGGAAATGTCCTGGGACAGAATATTGTAAAACCCCGCATAACTATCCACATCCAGCGCCGCCTGCGCTTTTGAACGGTAGTCTGTAGAAAGGATGCGCAAAAGCTCCGTATCGCAGGAAAGGGTTTTCGCACGGTTATATATATTGGAAGTGATATCCAAAAACAGCGCTTTCACACGCAAATTATCCGCATACGCCAGTTCTTCGTAACGCTCCATCAGTAAGGAACGCGAGCTGTAGACCAGATAGCCGCCGATCAAAACAACCGGAACCAGTATCGCGGTCAAATAGATAATGTAAAGCTGTTTTTGCACTTTTATTTTACTGAAAAAAAATTTTTTCCCCGTCATCCAGGCCCCCTAAGCTTTGTCGTTCTTGTCGTATCGATGCCGTTTTATTCCTTATTATTATATCTGGAAATTCCCGAAAAAGAAACGGATACGCAAAAAAACATCCTGTACTTTTCCGCGCAAAAATACAGTAAAAATCAGAGGAGGCGCCAGGCCGTAGAATAACCGCCAAACAAAATGGCTCAAGGCATGGAATTTTTACCGTAGCGTCCATAAGCGTTTTCCGGTATAATGTGTTAATAAAATCAAGAATCTATAGAAACCGGAGGAATATTATATGCTATTTGGAAACGGATGCTGGCTGCAAAAGGAAGGCTGCGGCTGCTTTTCACCCCAGGAAGCCTATTTTGTGAAAAAAACAGACACAAAGGTAACGATCTGCGCCCCAACCGCCAAAATTTCCACCCGCGGCGATACGCTTGGGGGCATCAACCTGACGCTTGAGATTACATCCCCGATGCCGGAGGTCATACGCGTCAAAACAAGCCACCACCTTGGCGTGAAAAAAACAGGCCCGGAATTTGCGCTCACAGAGCAAAAATGCCAGCCCCTTACGATAGAAGAGGACGAGAAAAAATTAAGGGTGATATCCGGCAGCCTGTCCCTTGTCATTACAAAGGATAACTGGAGCATGACATACGAACGCGGCGGGCAGGCCATTACTACAAGCGACGGGCGCAGCCTTGCCTACTTAAAAACAGACTGGAAGGGCTTTGCATACGACAAAGGCCCGAAAGACGCATATATGCGCCAGCAGCTTAGCCTGTCTGTAGGTGAGCTTGTGTACGGCATGGGAGAGCGTTTTACTTCGTTTGTAAAAAACGGCCAGAGCATAGATATCTGGAATGAGGATGGGGGCACCAGCACCTACCAGTCCTATAAAAACATCCCGTTTTACCTGACAAACAAAGGATACGGCGTATTCGTCAACCATCCGGAAAAGGTATCCTTTGAAGTGGGCACGGAGCAGGTGTCTAAAGTGCAGTTCAGCGTGCCGGGGGAAAGCCTGGATTACTTTTTCATAAACGGCCCGTCCATGAAAGAGGTTTTAAGCCGCTATACGGATCTGACCGGAAAGCCTGCCCTGCCGCCGCAGTGGACGTTTGGGCTGTGGCTGTCCACGTCGTTTACCACAAACTACGACGAAGACACGGTTATGAGCTTTATCGACGGGATGTTAGAGCGCGGAATCCCGCTTCAGGTATTCCACTTTGACTGCTTTTGGATGAAAGAATTTCACTGGAGCGATTTTGTATGGGACAGCCGCGTGTTCCCGGACCCTGCGGGGATGTTGGCGCGCATCCATAAAAAGGGCCTTCAGGTCTGCGTCTGGATCAACCCGTACATCGGCCAGGAATCCTGCCTGTTTGCGGAAGGCGTACAAAAGGGATATTTTGTAAAACGCTCCAACGGGGATGTCTGGCAATGGGATATGTGGCAGCCTGGAATGGCGCTTGTGGACTTTACCAATCAGGAGGCATACGCCTGGTATCAGGAAAAACTGGAAGCGCTGCTTCATATGGGCGTTGACTGCTTTAAAACCGATTTCGGCGAACGCATCCCGACAGAAGATATTGTATACGACAACGGAGCAGACCCGGTAAAAATGCATAATTTTTACACCTACCTGTACAACCAGTGCGTCTTTGAGCTTTTAGAACGCATCCGCGGCAAAGGGGAAGCCGTATTGTTTGCGCGCTCCGCTGCGCCGGGCTGTCAGAAATTCCCGGTACACTGGGGCGGCGACTGCTGGTCAAGCTATGAAGCGATGGCGGAAAGCTTACGGGGCGGACTGTCCCTTACGATGTCCGGGTTTGGATATTGGAGCCACGATATCGGCGGGTTTGAAGACACCTCCACCGCGGATGTATACAAGCGCTGGGCCGCGTTTGGCCTGCTGTCCACTCACAGCCGCCTGCATGGAAGCCACTCCTACCGCGTGCCTTGGGCCTACGACGAAGGCGCCGTGGACGTAGTAAGGTTTTTTACCAAACTAAAAATAGAATTGCTTCCTTATTTGTATAGCATGGCGACAGCCACATCCCGAACCGGAATCCCGCTTATGCGCAGCATGGCATTGGAATTTACTTCCGACCCTGCCTGCGCGTATCTGGACAGGCAGTACATGATGGGGGATTGCCTGCTTGTGGCCCCAATCTTCAACGACCAGGGCATCGCGGAATACTACCTTCCAACAGGCCGCTGGACAAACTATTTGACCGACGAAGAAATTCAGGGCGGAAGCTGGCGCAGGGAAAAACACGGCTATTTGTCGATTCCTCTGATGGTACGGGAAAATACGATCCTCCCAACGAGCGCAGGCGTCAGCCGCACAGACGCTCCGTATGCCGATCATTTGCTGTTAAAAGCATACAACATAAAAGACCAGGCCCATACGGAAGTTTACCAGGGACAAGAAAAAGTCGCGGAAGTTACGGTTACGAAAAACGGAAATACGGTTGTGGTGCATTCCAATGCGCAGCAAAGCTACCGGCTGCAATTTATAAACCAGACTGCTGTATCCGCCGATCATGCATTGCTGGAACAGGAGGGCGCAAGCTGTGTTGTAACGGTTGAAAAGGGCACTCAGCAAATCGTGGTCAGGATGGCTTAATACAGGTAAATCAGACTCGCAAAAACAGATTAAGGAAACAGAAAAATGGATATAAATCGTAATAAAAAAGAAGAAACGAGCGAAAACACCCCTATACCGCAGGATAACAGGCTGTCGCAGCGGGCGGAGGAATTACTGCAAAAGCTTACGCTGGAAGAAAAAATCGGGATGATACACGGGGCGCAGCTTTTTCAGACCGCAGGCGTTGCCCGGCTTGGCATCCCGCCGCTAAAAATGTCGGACGGGCCTATGGGCGTGCGGCAGGAATTTCTGCCTTCCCAGTGGAAGCCCGTAGGAAACCAGGACGACTATGTAACGTATCTTCCATGCAACAGCGCGGTGGCATCCACCTGGAACCGGAAAATCGCGTACGATATCGGAAGCGTCCTTGGGGAAGAAGCCAGGGGCCGGGGCAAGGATGTCATTTTAGGGCCCGGGGTAAATATCAAGCGCAGCCCTCTTTGCGGGCGCAATTTTGAATATTTTAGCGAAGACCCATATTTAACCGGAGAGCTTGCAGCCGCATATATCCAGGGCGTACAGCTTTGGGATGTGGCGGCATGTGTCAAGCATTTTGCGGCAAACAATCAGGAAACCGAACGGCTGTGGACAGAGGTAGAAATCGATGAAGAAGCGCTTCGTGAAATTTATTTTCCGGCATTTTATGACGCGGTAAAAAAAGGCGGCGTTCATACAATAATGGGCGCTTACAACAAGCTCTACGGGGAGCACTGCTGTCAAAGTGAATATTTACTAAACCAAATCCTTCGAAAAGAATGGGGCTTCGACGGGGTCGTGATCTCAGACTGGGGCGGCGTGCACGATACAAACGCCGCAGCCAATTCGCAGCTTGACATCGAAATGTCCGTCACAAATGACTTTGACGATTATTTTATGGCGCGCCCGCTCCTTAAAAAAATAAAAGCAGGCGAGATCCGCGAAGAAACCGTAAACCAAAAGGTAAAACGAATCCTCATACTGATGCAAAAGCTCCATATGCCAGGCGTTGACACATCCGGCATCCCGCGCAAGTCCGGCGCTTACAATACGCCAGGCCATCGTAAAAAAGCGCTGGAAGCCGCCAGGGAATCGATCGTGCTTTTAAAAAACGAAGCGCATATGCTGCCCCTTAAACCGGAAAAACAAAAACGCATCCTGCTAATCGGTGAAAACGCCAGAGCGCTTCACGCAAACGGCGGCGGCAGCGCCGAAATCAAAGCGTTGTACGAAATTTCTCCGCTAATGGGGCTAAAAACCAGAATTGGAGGCAATTCGGAGGTTGCGTTTGCGCAGGGGTATTGCCGTGATACGCAAGAGCCGCAGGATGCACAGGAATCAAACTGGCAGGAAAAAAGTCTGGAAAACGGTGGCGGCACACAGCAAAACACACAAAACCAGAAAACGCAGCCTGACAGCCCTGCATCTCTTTCCAAAAAGCGCGAAAAACTGCGGGAAGAAGCCGTAAAGCTTGCAGCGGAATATGATACCGTAATTTTTATAGGCGGCCTTGATCATACGTATGACAGCGAAGGGAATGACCGGGCGGATATGAAGCTCCCTTACGAACAGGATCTCCTGATACAGCAGCTGTTAGAAGCCAAAAAAGACCTGATCATTGTTATGATCGTCGGCAGTCCGGTTGAAATGGGAAGCTGGATCGCGCAGGCGGATACGGTTGTATGGAGCTATTATGCAGGAATGGAGGGCGGCAGCGCTCTGGCGGATGTACTGCTTGGGCTTGTAAACCCTTCCGGAAAGCTGCCAGAAACTTTTTATAAATCCCATCTGGACTGCTCCGCACACTCGGTGGGCGAATTTGCAGGCAAAAAAAGCGTCGCCTACCGCGAGGGAGTTTATGTCGGATACCGCTATATGGATAAATACGGGGTGGAGCCTCAGTTTTGCTTTGGACACGGGTTGTCTTATACCACATTTGCATATACAGACGCAAAACTGGATTTTGAAGAAAAGCTGATTGGATATATGCTGGAAAATACGGGCGAATATGATGGCAGCGAGGTGATACAGGTATATGTGCGAAGGGCGGGCAGCCGGATTTACCAGGAGCTAATAAGGTTTGAAAAAATATTTGTAAAAGCGGGGCAGCGGGTTCCGGTTTGTATTTCGCTTGAACATATGAACCGGGGTGACGCCTATTGTATTGGGAGTTCTTCAAAAGATATAAGACTCACAATCAATAGTTAATGACTGCCATACCGCTGGTGATTTTACTCATTATTTCCTGTTTTATATCATTATAGCGGCGGCGTTTTTCTGCAATAAAACCATAAATTTTCTGATTGTAATAAAGCTCCAAAGCTGTTATAATAGCTACAGAAAGGAAATACAAATGAACGGGGAGCGACTCGACAACAACAAGAAAGACATCCAGTGGCATCCGGCTTTTGTTTCCGCTATGAGCCTGGAGCTTTGGGATCACCGCAACGACCTGGTGTTTGAAAGGGAGCGCAACCTTAACACGAAGCCTCTCGAAATCGACCTGCTCATCATCAAAAAGGAAAAAGGCTCTCCCATTCGCGACGACATCTGGCGCTTTTTCCGAAAACACAATATCTTGGAGTACAAAGCCCCTGGCGACCGACTCAACGTGGACTCTTACTACAAGGCCCTCGCCTACGCCTGCCTTTACAAATCTTACGGCGAGACGGTGGACTCCAGGAAGGCGGACGACATCACCGTCTCCCTGATTCGGGACTCTAAGCCAGAAGGCCTGTTGCGGCTCCTGGAAGGCTCCGGCTCCATCGTCACTAACGTCCAACCCGGCGTTTACCATTTAAGCGGGGCCAACACCCTCTTTCCGACGCAGGTCGTCGTGACCGGGGAGCTGACGGGCGGGGGGCACGCTTTCCTAAAAGTCCTGACTAGGGCTCCGCAAAAAAGCGACTTGAGCAGGTTCTTGGATCTTTACAAAGGCTTCCGCATCCAAGCGGAGCGGGAATACGCGGAATCCATCCTGGAGGTCTTCACCAAAGCGAACCGCAAGTGGATGGAATTATGGAAAGGGGAGGATTCGATGGGCACAGCATTAATGGAGATTATGGCTCCCGAGCTACAGGAAGCGAAAAACAAAGGCATTGAAGAAGGCATTGAAAAAGGCATTGAAAAAGG